>NZ_LZHM01000093.1:0-56553 GCF_001690875.1 Gilliamella sp. wkB18 | reverse complement strand
CTCTTTCTAAACAAACAATCTGTGTGAACACTTACGAGCTCTTCGTAAGGAGGTGATCCAACCGCAGGTTCCCCTACGGTTACCTTGTTACGACTTCACCCCAGTCATGAATCACACCGTGGTAAACGCCCTCCCTAAGGTTAAGCTATCTACTTCTGGTGCAACCCACTCCCATGGTGTGACGGGCGGTGTGTACAAGGCCCGGGAACGTATTCACCGTGACATTCTGATTCACGATTACTAGCGATTCCGACTTCATGGAGTCGAGTTGCAGACTCCAATCCGGACTTAGACGTACTTTATGAGGTCCGCTTGCTCTCGCGAGGTCGCCTCCCTTTGTATACGCCATTGTAGCACGTGTGTAGCCCTGGTCGTAAGGGCCATGATGACTTGACGTCGTCCCCACCTTCCTCCGCTTTATCAACGGCAGTCTCCTTTGAGTTCCCGACCTAATCGATGGCAACAAAGGATAAGGGTTGCGCTCGTTGCGGGACTTAACCCAACATTTCACAACACGAGCTGACGACAGCCATGCAGCACCTGTCTCACAGTTCCCGAAGGCACTCTCATATCTCTACAAGATTCTGTGGATGTCAAGACCAGGTAAGGTTCTTCGCGTTGCATCGAATTAAACCACATGCTCCACCGCTTGTGCGGGCCCCCGTCAATTCATTTGAGTTTTAACCTTGCGGCCGTACTCCCCAGGCGGTCGATTTATCGCGTTAGCTTCGGAGCCCATCACTCTAGGCAACAAACTCCAAATCGACATCGTTTACAGCGTGGACTACCAGGGTATCTAATCCTGTTTGCTCCCCACGCTTTCGCATCTCAGCGTCAGTATCTGTCCAGAAGGCCGCCTTCGCCACCGGTATTCCTCCACATCTCTACGCATTTCACCGCTACACGTGGAATTCTACCTTCCTCTACAATACTCCAGATAACCAGTTTTAAATGCAATTCCTAGGTTGAGCCCAGGGATTTCACACCTAACTTAATTATCCGCCTACATGCCCTTTACGCCCAGTCATTCCGATTAACGCTCGCACCCTCCGTATTACCGCGGCTGCTGGCACGGAGTTAGCCGGTGCTTCTTCTGTAACTAACGTCAATTCTAGGCACTTTTCATACCCAAAACTTCCTCACTACCGAAAGTACTTTACAACCCGAAGGCCTTCTTCATACACGCGGCATGGCTGCATCAGGGTTCCCCCCATTGTGCAATATTCCCCACTGCTGCCTCCCGTAGGAGTCTGGACCGTGTCTCAGTTCCAGTGTGGCTGGTCATCCTCTCAGACCAGCTAGAGATCGTCGCCTTGGTAAGCCTTTACCCCACCAACTAGCTAATCCCATATGGGTTCATCAAATGGCGCACGTCCTCGCGGAACCGTACTTTGGTCTCTCAACTTTATGCGGTATTAGCAGTCGTTTCCAACTGTTGTCCCCCTCCATCTGGCAGATCCCCATACATTACTCACCCGTCCGCCACTCGTCATCAAGTGCAAGCACTCATGTTACCGTTCGACTTGCATGTGTTAAGCCTGCCGCCAGCGTTCAATCTGAGCCATGATCAAACTCTTCAATTTAAAGTTTGATGCTCAATAACTGTCTCTGACATATTCAAATGAATCTTCAGTGTCACTTATCAAGACTTCTTAATCTTTTTAGTCCGTAGACTTTTAATCTTTCGTCTCGCAAGTGCCCACACAGATTGTCTGTTTCTTCTTTTTAAAGAGCTAACAGCTTATATCTTTCATCAACCTTTTGTTGATTTAGTTCGCTGTCTCAAGGGTTGCGTATGTTACTCACTTCACTTGTGAACGTCAACCCCTATTTTAGAATTTTTTATTTTTTTGTATTGAGTGACTGCTTTTTACACAAATTTATGCATTATAGGGTTATCTTTAGTTGTTTTGTCACATCAATTGCTTTATTAATGGCCTCTTTAACTGTCGATGCTCTAGCTAACGCAACCCCCATTCTTCGTGTTCCTTTTACTTCTGGTTTACCAAACAAACGTAAATCGGTTTGCGGCTCGCTTAATGCTTTATCAATATTAGCAAAAGTTATTTGCTTGGAATTACCTTCTACTAATAAGACAGACGATGCACAAGCACCATATTGTTCTATAATTGGAATTGGCAATCCTAATATTGCTCTAGCATGTAATGCAAACTCAGATAAGTTTTGTGAAATTAACGTCACCATACCGGTATCATGAGGACGAGGTGATACTTCACTAAACCATACTTGCTCCCCTTTAACAAATAATTCAACACCAAATACCCCTCGGCCACCTAATTCTTCTGTTATTTTAGTTGCAATATTTTTCGCTTGTTTCAATGCTTTTTCTGGCATCTGTTGAGGTTGCCAAGATTCTCGATAATCACCTTTTTCTTGACGATGGCCAATTGGTTCGCAGAATGAAACTCCGTTAATATGCCGAACAGTCAGCAAAGTAATCTCGTAATCAAAATCAACAAAACCTTCTATGATTACTTTCCCTTTACCAGATCGCCCCCCTTCTTGAGCATATATCCATGAAGATTTAATATCTGCTTCACTACGCAATAAAGATTGACCTTTACCCGAAGAGCTCATAACTGGCTTAACCAAACATGGAAAACCTATCTCTTTTACCATTTGTTCATATTCAAATTCGTTTTCGGCGAAACGATAAGGTGAAGTGGGTAGTTTTAATTCTTCTGCAGCAAGACGACGAATCCCCTCACGATTCATTGTTAATTGTGTTGCTTTTGCTGTTGGAATAACAGTAAATCCTTCTTTTTCCAACTCAACTAGTGTAGATGTGGCAATAGCTTCAATTTCTGGAACAATATAATCGGGATTTTCCATTTCAATGATTTTTTTTAGAGCATCCCCATCAAGCATATTAACAGTATGATACCGATGAGCTACTTGCATTGCTGGCGCATTAGCATAGCGATCAACTGCAATAACTTCACAGCCAAAACGTTGTAATTCAATCGCCACTTCTTTAGCTAGTTCTCCTGCACCACAAAGTAATACTTTAGTTGCAGTCGGTGATAAAGGAGTACCTAATTTAGCCATAATTTCCTCATACACAGTTAATCGTTATATCTCAAAAAATAAAAAATCGGGAAAATTATCCCGATTTTTTAATCAATATTAAGCTTGATAAGGATCACGTAAAATCATGGTTTCATTGCGATCCGGACCTGTTGAAATAATATCAATTGGTGTTTCGGTTAACTCTTCAATTCTTTTGATATAAGCTTTTGCTGCTTGTGGCAGTGCATCATAGCTTTTAATACCAAAAGTTGATTCACTCCAACCTGGCATAATTTCATAAACAGGTTTAACTAAGCCCCACTCTTCAGCAGCAGCTGGAGCATTTTTGATAACATCACCATTTGGTAATTGGTATCCGACACAAATTTTTACTTCTTTAAGCCCATCTAACACATCAAGCTTAGTTAAACAAAATCCTGAAACAGAATTAAGTTGTACCGCTTTACGCACAGCAACTGCATCAATCCATCCTGTTCGACGGCGACGACCAGTTGTTGCACCAAATTCATTACCTTGTTTGCAAAGATATTCACCAACTTCGTCAAATAGCTCGGTAGGGAATGGGCCTGCACCAACACGCGTAGAGTAAGCTTTAACAATACCTAACACATAGCCAACATAACGCGGACCAAAACCAGATCCCGTTGCCACACCACCAGCAGTAGTATTAGAAGAAGTTACAAAAGGATAAGTACCATGATCGATATCAAGTAATGTACCTTGTGCACCTTCGAACATAATTCTTTCGCCTTTTTTTCGTGCATCTTCTAAAAGCGCAGGAATATCGGCAATCATAGCAACTAAAATATCAGCTATAGCTAACGTAGCATCTAAAACTTTTTGATAATCTACAGCTTCGGTTTTGTAATAATTGACTAATTGGAAATTATGATATTCCATCACATCTTTTAGTTTTTCAGCAAAAGCTTGACGATCACGTAAATCACCAACTCGAAGTCCACGGCGAGCAACTTTATCCTCATAAGCAGGACCAATACCACGCCCTGTTGTTCCAATAGCTTTATTGCCACGAGCTTTTTCTCGAGCTTGATCTAATGCAATATGGTAAGGCAAAATTAGAGGACATGATTCAGAGATAAGGAGTCTTTCCCTAACAGGAATACCACTATTTTCTAACTCTTTCATCTCTTTCATCAAAGCATCAGGACATAGCACAACACCATTTGCAATAATGCTTATTACATCATTACGCAAAATTCCTGATGGAATTAAATGTAATACGGTTTTTTCACCATTAATAACTAATGTATGACCTGCATTATGCCCACCTTGATAACGAACAACATATTTTGCTTTTTCTGTGAGTAAATCAACAACTTTACCTTTACCTTCATCACCCCATTGTGTACCTAGCACAACAACATTATTACTCATAAGCTATTTACTCATTCTATTATTTATTTGATTTTAATTTCATATATTGGAAAAAGTCATTATCAGGGCTAATTACCATAACATCATTACTTGTAATGCTTTTTTCATAAGCTTTTAAACTACGAATGAAGCTAAAAAACATCATATCTTTACCAAAAGCATCAGCATATAGTTTTGCGGCAACGGCATCCCCTTCACCACGGATAATACGTGACTCTCGCTCAGCTTCAGATAAAATTTTAGCCGCTTGCAATGTTGCGCTAGCTCGGATTTCCTCTGCTTTTCTTACCCCCTCAAAACGCTTATCTCGAGCAATAACTTCGCGTTCTGCTCGCATTCTTGCATAAATAGAACCAGAAACAGCATCAGGGAAGTTTATTTTTTTTATACGCACATCAATTACTTCAACCCCAAAAGCTCTTAAACTAGTTTTGCCATCTTCAGAATCTTTTTTAAGATCAACAGGTAGATTACCAATTTGAGCATGTTTAACTACTTCATGATGAGTACCATTTAAAGAATCTTTAACACGAATCATTAAAGAATTACGTGATTTAGTATCCGCGTTAGAATCGTTTATAATATCTTCATTACTAAGCTTACCAATTTCAGCTCTTAAACGACCATTCAAACGTGCTAATAATAAGTCTTCAACATTGTTACCACCAGCTACCGTTTCATAATAACGGTTAAAATCTATAATTTTCCATTGAACAAAATAGTCAACAATTAGCTCTTTTTTTTGTACATTAAAAAACCGCTGTTCTCTATTATTATTAGAACTATTTGTCGTGTGGATTTTTGCATCAATTATTTTTACTCTATCCATACCAGGAATTTTGAAATGTAATCCAGGTTTTGACAAAGCAATAATTTTATTGAATCGCAATACGACTCCACGCGTACCTTCTTCAATAACATAAGCACTTGAAAAAAATATCCCAATCAAAATTAAGACAATAGGAATTAATAGTTTACGCATTTTTTCTCCTTATCGTCCTATAGTTCGCGTAGTATTTCCTGAAATACTACCACCATTAGGTTTATTACTATTTTGTGATTCAGGTTTAGTTTCTTGTCGATTTTTTATTTCCTCAGAAGTATTTAGCATATTAAAATGATAACTTTCATTTGTATTTGATAAGGTCGAGGTATCAAAACCCTTTTCAGCTTTATTTTTTAATAATTGCTCTAACGGCAATACCATTAAATTACCACTTTTATCATTAATAATGACTTTATTAGTTTTACTTAATATTTTTTCCATTGTTTCGATATATAAGCGCTCTTTAGTTATTTCAGGCGCAACTTTATATTGTGGTAATATTTTTTCAAATCGAGCAACATCACCAGATGCTTCAAGTTGAACGCTAACTTTATAAGCATTAGCATCAGCTAAAATTCTTGCAGAACGACCTTCTGCTTGCTGAATTAACTGCACTTTATCCGCTTCAGCCTGCTTTATCTCACGTTCACTGTCACCTTGAGCTCGTATAGCATCATCATAAGCGTCCTGAACTTGCTCTGGCGGTCCTGCAACTTGGAAATTTAAATCAACAATATTAATTCCCATATCGTAATGAGTAATAACATTTACAAGCTCATCTTTAGTGCTACTTTCAAGTGCTGCACGCCCATCTGAAATAATAGCATCAATATTAGAACTACCTACAGCCGTTCTAAGCGCACTATCAGCTGCTTGATGAAGGCTATCTTTAACATTAGTAACATTAAATAAATATTTTAAAGGATCATTAATACGATACTGAACATTCATTTCAACATAAACTAAGTTTTCACCTGTAGTAACGATGTATCCTTTCACATTAAAATTTTGTGTTCCTTGTGTATCGACAATATAAAGATTATCGATCAATGGCATTCTCCAATTCAACCCTGGTTGTATGATTTCAGATTGAACTTGACCAAAACGAGTAATTACGCCTCTTTGGCTTTGATTTATAGTATAAAAGCCACTTACGCCCCAAATAAGTATTAATGCAATTATAACAATGCTACCTATTTTAGTAGCACTAATTGGGCGTTTTCCTGGTAATAATCCACCAATATTGCCTGAATTACCTTTTTTTAAAAGGTTTTTAATTTTATCAAATAAATTACCTGATGAACCAGAAGGCTTTTTGTTATTATTTCCCCATGGATCATTGTCTTGTCCGTTATTTCCGGGCTGATTCCACGCCATATTTTATATGCTCCATTTAACAATTAGTTGTTATTTTGCGTATTAGTTAAGTATAACAGATCTGGCTCTTGTTTACAGAGCCTATTCCACTCAATTGAAGGTATTCTTACATTTAAATAAAAATTACCATCATCACAAATAATTTCCTTTTCTACTGCATTTAATTGATATAGACGACTTCTTATTCTAACTAAATAAGCAGGCAAACTTATCTGACAAATTTGCATTTGTTTAGTAAGTCTTTCTTTTAAAGCGATAAATAAAAGATCTAATCCTAAATTATTTTGGGCTGAAATCCAAACACGAATTGGGATGCCATTTTCATCTCGATCAATACTTGGCTGTTTATCTTCTATTAAATCAATCTTATTCATAACAAATAGTGTCGGTATTTTGTGTGCATTAATTTCAAATAATACCTCATCAACTGCATACATGCTATCTAACAAATTAGGATCGGCTGCATCTACCACATGCAATAATAATGCTGCTTCTTGTGTTTCGAGAAGTGTTGCTTTAAAAGCTGCAATAAGATCATGCGGTAAATGACGAATAAAACCTACTGTGTCAGCTAAAACAACCTGACCAACATCATTAACATAAATACGCCGTAATGTTGGATCGAGCGTAGCAAATAGTTGATCAGCCGCATAAACATTGGCATTAGTTAACACATTAAATAATGTCGATTTACCAGCATTAGTATAACCAACAAGTGAAACTGTTGACAGATCAGCTTTGTTCCTAGATTGGCGATTTTGGTTACGTTGTTTTTCAACTTTAGCTAGTTTTGACAAAATTAATTGAATGCGATGACGAATCAATCTTCTATCGGTTTCTAACTGAGTTTCACCCGGTCCACGTAAGCCTATCCCACCTTTTTGACGTTCTAAATGCGTCCAACCTCGAACTAAACGCGTGGATAAATATTGTAATTGTGCTAGCTCGACTTGTAATTTACCTTCATGTGTTCTAGCTCGTTGTGCAAAAATATCTAGAATTAATCCGGTTCGATCAACAACTCGGCATTTACACAATAATTCTAAATTACGTTCTTGGGATGGCGTCAAAGCATGATTTACTAAAATAACCGAAGCGTCAAGCTGTTTAACTTTTTCAGCTATTTCTTGAGCTTTACCTTCACCAATAAAATATTTTGCTTGAGGTGCTTTTCTTGAAGTTGTTACAATATCGAGAACGTCTATCTTAGCTGAAGAAACTAATACTTCAAACTCTTCAAGATCCTCGATATTGCTTTCTTTAGGGAAGAATACATGAACTAATAAGGCAGTTTCACCGCCTTTATGTCTTTCAAACAATCAGATTCTCCACTGAAATATCAGCTTTCGCCTTCCTCTTCAGTCTGAGATACAAATCCAGAAATAGGTCTAGATGGTACGACTGTTGAGATAGCATGTTTATATACCATTTGGCTAACAGTATTTTTTAACAAAATCACAAATTGATCGAAAGACTCAATTTGTCCTTGTAATTTAATACCATTAACTAAATAGATAGATACTGGAATATGCTCGCGACGAAGCAAGTTTAAATAAGGATCTTGTAATGACTGCCCTTTTGACATGAGTTTATCCTTTAATAAGAAAATTATAATAAGATGAAAGAACCAATAATGTTATCGCAGAAAATAAATTATTATTCACGACGAAAAATAAAACTCTTTTATTATCTACCAAAATAACATAAAAAGCACTGTTCTTAAACCAAACAACAACAATTAATGCACAAATAACTAAAATTTTAATGAATTTAAACCAAAAAGTAAAAAATTATACCCATGTTTAACAAACGCTTGCAATATTTTTACTAAAATTACTAGGGTAATTTAAATTAAAAATATTCGTACTCTTTTATTTCAATATGTTATCAAAAATAGAACCTATATTATCGGTATTTAACCATGTTATAGGTTGTTTCCAACCTCGTAACCACGTTATTTGTCTTTTCGCTAATTGGCGTGTAGCGCAAATCCCTTTAAATACCATCTCATCATAGCTAGTACAACCATTTAAATATTCCCACATTTGACGATAACCAACACAACGAATAGAAGGTAAATTTAAATGCAAATCAGTTCGCTGCATAAGTGCTCTAACCTCATTTTCAAATCCTTGATCAAGCATTTGTAAAAAACGTTGCTCAATACGTTCATGTAATTGAGACCTATCTTTTGGCATAATAGCAAATTGCATAATATTATATGGTAATGCTTCACCACTTTCTTGTGTAAGTTCAGTTAGGCTTTTACCTGAAATTAAATAAACCTCTAAAGCACGATTAAGTCGCTGGGGATCGTTAGGATGAATTCGTTCAGCTGAAATTGGATCGACTTTTTTTAGATCTTCGTGAATTGCTTGCCAACCTAATTTATTGGCTTTTTCCTGTATTTGCTTACGAATTTCGCTATTAGCAGCAGGAAGTGGTGAAAGCCCTTCAATTAACGCTTTAAAATAAAGCATTGTGCCACCTACTAATAGAGGAATTCGTCCTTTTTCCAGTGATTTTTTAATTTCTACCAATGCATCACGTCGAAAATTTGCAACTGAATAACTTTCTACAGGGTCGCAAATATCAATCAATTTATGAGGATACATCTGTTGTTCCTCTTTAGTTGGTTTGGCTGTACCAATATCCATACCACGATAAATTAACGCTGAGTCAACACTAATAATATCAATGGGAAAGCGATCATAAAGAGCCATAGCGATAGCTGTTTTACCACATGCTGTTGGTCCCATTAACGAAATAATTTTTGGTTTATTCATAATAAAATTGATTGTGTTAAATTTTTTATATCAATCGGATATAAAAATGATTCTTGCTGTAACAAATTAATATCTATCTGTTCTAACTTTGCTAACAATTGAATTACCTTAGCTACACTCCAACTCTCCGCACAACTATCATAGTATTGATTAGCTAACCAAGCAGCAATTTGAGTTGGATTGAACACTTCCTTTTCCGATGATGAGATAAAACTAATTAAAGTAGGTAAAATTTGTTGCCAGTTCATTGCTCGCAATATTTTAGGCACATTTTGTAGATATAATTTAGCTTTATCAATATAAAAATGAAAACCTAAAAAACTCAACTGAGGTTGATAAGAAGACAGGACTTTCTGCTCTTTATTATCGAGTAAAATTGTTAATGGAATAAGCAATTTTTCAGAATCTTGTGATAATAATTTAATCGCAATGACTTTTTGTTGAGCAATAGGCAATTTTATTAACAATAATTTTTGCTGATCACCTTCATACTTTTCAAGCAATGCAATATTAGGCTGAATAATGGTTAATACCCGACCAAATTGTACTAGTGATGAGCTATCAAGATGCTGTTGTAATGTTTGTAACGGAGTACTTCGTTTTGGAAATAATGATTCAATCACCGCTTTTTGTGGTCCGGTTACGTCATTTTCTTCTATAGATAAAAATGGTTTTTCGATATCACGTTGTGCAATATTTTGAGAGGGAGATTCAACACTAACTAACTGACCATATAACGCATTTTCTTTAGCATAATTGCTATTTTTTTTGGGTAATTGGTTATTAGCTTGATAAGGCTTAGAAATAGCCTGTTGATTAAAGATATTTTCTCCAGCTGCTTGCCGATTAGGTGTTATTGTTACTTTTTCATCTATTGCAGATAAATCTGATTCAAGCGCCATAACTATGGATTGATAAACGAAATCATGAACCAATCTTGCCTCATGAAAACGGACTTCATATTTAGCAGGATGAACATTAACATCAACTTGTTTTGGGTCAATTTGTAAAAATACCACATAACTTTGTTGTTCATTCGTACGTCTTATATAAGCTTGTCGTAACGCATGATTAAGTAATTTATCTTTGATCACTCGACCATTCACATAAAAATATTGTAAATTACTTACTTCACTACTAGTAACCCAACCTTGAATAAACAGATCATCGTGCTGCCAATCAAGTTTTATAGCTTTTTGCATAAAAGATCGACCACAAACTAATTCAACTCTTTTTTCAAGAGAAGATAAACGATATTGTTTTACTAATTTACCATTATGTTGCAAATTAAAAGTCACATCAGGACGAGATAACGCAATACGCCGAACAAATTCCTCAATATGCATAAATTCGGTTTTTTCTGTTTTTAAAAAACGGCGTCTTGCAGGAGTATTATAAAACAAATCAAGTACTTCAACAGTGGAGCCAACTGGGTGTGCAGCAGGTTTAATCACCGGCTGCATATCTCGCCCTTCAGCATAAACTTGCCAAGCTTCAGTTTGTTCTGCTGTGCGTGAAGTTAATGTCAATCTTGCAACTGAACTTATACTCGCCAGAGCCTCACCACGAAATCCGAGGCTAATAATAGAATCTAAATCATCTAACTTGCTTATTTTACTTGTAGCATGGCGAGCAAGTGCCAGTGCTAATTCATCTTTCGCAATACCGCAGCCATTATCACGAATACGAATTAATTTACAGCCACCTTGCTCAATTTCAATATCAATTTGAGTGCTACCCGCATCAAGGCTATTTTCAACTAACTCTTTAATAACAGAAGCAGGACGTTCTACCACCTCACCAGCTGCAATTTGATTTGCTAATTGAGGTGAAAGAATATGAATTGCCATTAGTGTTGCTCTCCAAATTTTGGATTTTGTTTAACGTAATTTTTTATACCTTGATAGATAGCTTTAGCTATCTTATCTTGATGAGCATTACTATTTAGTAATCGTTCTTCGCCTTCATTAGAAATAAAACCAACTTCAATTAAAATTGACGGAATATCTGGCGAACGTAATACACCTAAACTTGCATGTTCAGGAACTGATTTATGTAATTTTACTATCTTTTTAATTTGTTTTAATACTTGTTGTGCTAGCTCATAACCCACTTGTTGAGAATAAGAAAATTGTAAATCTAATATTGCTTGACTTAAATGAGGATTGCTATCGTCGCTTAATGCATTGCCAGCACCACCTAACAATTCTGATTGTTTTTCGCTCTGTTCAAGCCATCTTCCTAATTCCGTATCAGCTCGCTTGGTTGACAATACCCAAATAGAAGCACCCATTGCATTTCGATTCGGTGCTGCATCGGCATGAATTGAAATTAATAAATTTGCTTTATTTTTACGAGCTATTTCAGAGCGTTGTGAAACAGAGATAAAATTATCATTGCTACGGGTTAATACTCCTTTAAAATTAGGATCTTTATTTAGTAAATTGGTAAGTTTTTTAGCAATAGAAAGCGTAACTGTTTTTTCATATAACTTATTTTTCCCTATTGCGCCGGAATCTTTACCACCATGCCCCGCATCAACGGCAATAACAACTTTAGCTGCATAGGCAGAACTACAAAGCAGTAATAAAATAAAAAAAGTGAATAATTTTTTCATTGTCTTTATATTGTTTATTTCAAATATGATAGATTAATAATCTCGCTGCCTTTTTCACTTATTGCCTGAACGCAAGCAGTACGTTCAAGCGCCAAATAAGTCAAATGAATTTCAAGATCAGCACTTGGCAAGATCCCATTTGCTTGCTGTGGCCACTCAATCAAACAAATTGATCGCGAAGAAAAATATTCACGAATCCCCATAAACTCTAATTCTTCTGGATCACTAAGTCTATATAAATCAAAATGATAAACTGAAAAACCATCAAATTGATAAGGTTCAACTAGAGTATACGTAGGACTTTTTACGTTACCAATATGTCCCAATTGTTGCAAAAAACCACGACTAAAAGTTGTTTTACCTGCACCTAGGTCACCAATCAAATAAATGACTATTGTACTATTATGATTTGATAAATAGTTTAAACATTTAGATGCAAGCAGCTTACCAAACAAAACTGTTTCTTGCTCATTGGATAAAATAGTAAGTTTCATCACGCATTCTTTGCTCAATAAATAGTACTTATTATATACTAATACCCTATAAAGATGTACCAAATAAGATTGGACTAAATTTTTTTTAAAATTCGAGCATGTTATTCAATATAAAAAGTGAAAAATTATGTTACACACAATTTCTTCTGCTAACCGATTAGTTATCAAACCTCTAATAATATCAAAACAAGATGCCGTGCTATTTTGGCAAAATGGAGTTATTATGGCTACGCAGAATAATCCATTATTGGATTATATTTTCCAACAAACAGATCATTGCTACATATTAGATAACGATATTAAAGCTCGTGGACTTAGTTCAAGTATCGATCCTAGGCTTAAAATTATTACGATGCAACAAGTTGTTAAACTAACAACCTATTATTTTCCACAAATAAACTGGGAATAATCAAAGAGTATTTAATTTATTTGGCTTTAGCAATTGTTTAAAAGTAAATGAGACCAATTTGCAAATCTCAATACCTAGGTTTAATATAATTTTCAACCATGTTTAACTAATATTTATGTATTAATGGCAAATTTATTATCTTTAAAACAAACCAAGAAGTTACTAAAAACAGCTTCGGTTGTGGCCTACCCAACCGAAGCTGTTTTTGGATTAGGCTGTGATCCTAATTGTGAATCAGCCGTATTAAAACTGTTACAACTAAAACAGCGATCAATAGATAAAGGTTTGATTTTAATTGCTAGTCATTACCAACAACTGATTCCTTATATAGATGAATCAGCTATAACTAATGAACAAAAACAGTTAGCACTTACTAGCTGGCCAGGTCCTATTACTTGGGTTTTTCCTAAAAATAAAAAAACACCTTATTTTTTGACTGGTAAATTCGACACCATAGCAGTACGAGTCACCAATCACCCTTTAGCTCGTAAATTATGCGATCTTTATGGCAAACCGATAGTTTCAACCAGTGCTAATTTATCGAGTTATCCTCCTTGTAAAACAGCCATCGAAGTAGCCAAACAATTTGGCCAAAATTTTCCGATTTTAGCAGGCGAAGCAGGTAATAGATTACAGCCATCTCAAATCAGAGATATTCAAACAGGTAACATTATTCGACAAGGATAGATATATGCAAAATTTATATATTGGTGTGATGTCGGGAACCAGCATGGATGGAATTGATATTGCTATGGTTAGTATTACCGAAAAAAATGTCACATCAATAGCTAGTAGTTGCTACCCAATGCCCACCAACTTAAGACAGAAATTATTAACATTATGTGAAACAAAACAAACCACATTACAAAATTTGGGTGAATTAGACCATCAACTTGGTGGATTATTTGCAGATAGTATCAATCAATTTTTAAAAGACAATAAAATAGATAAACAACAAATAAAAGCAATTGGTTGCCACGGGCAAACTATTTACCATGCACCAATCAGTGACAATCCATTTACCCTACAAATTGGCGATGCCAATATTATCGCTGCAAAAACAGGCATAACCACCATAGCTGATTTTCGCCGAAAAGATATGGCTTATGGCGGGCAAGGAGCCCCACTGGTCCCCGCTTTTCATAAAGCTATACTACAAGATCCAAAAATCAATCGTGTAGTATTAAATATAGGAGGAATTAGTAACATTTCAGTATTAATTCCTAACCATACTGTTATTGGTTATGATACAGGTCCAGGAAACGTACTGCTTGATTGCTGGATAAATCAAAATCTAGGTAAAAGCTATGATAAAAATGGGTTGTGGGCAAAAACAGGAAAAGTTAGCCAAGACTTACTGAATAAATTATTTGATGAAGATTATTTCAAAATACCAGCACCTAAAAGTACAGGGCGTGAGCTATTTAATTTACCATGGTTACATAAAAAACTAATAGGAATTGATTTAAAAGCTGAAGATATTCAAGCAACGTTCGTTGAATTAACCTCTTTATCAATTGCAAATGAAATCAATAAATTACCTATAGTAAAAACATTACCTTGTGAGCTTTTAGTTTGTGGAGGAGGAGCTAAAAATTCACTTATTATGCAAAGATTATCAGCATTATTACCATCATGGTCAGTATTAACAACAGATACTAAAGGCATAAATGGTGACGACATGGAAGCTATAGCCTTCGCTTGGCTCGCTTATTGCCGGATCAACAACATTCCATCAAATATTCCCGAAGTAACTGGGGCAAACCAAGCTGTGTGTTTGGGCGTTATTTATTAATAAACTAAAAAATATCGATCAAATCAACCCAAATTTTTGTAACGCTTTAGCAATACCATCATTATTATTAGTATCTGTAACAAACTCAGCTTTTGCTTTTAATTCATCAACTGCATTACCCATAGCAATAGGGTGATCAACGGTTAAGAACATTTCAAAATCATTCATACCATCACCAAATGCATAAGTTGGCACATCAGTGAACTCTTTATTTTTTAATAACTGAGTAATACCATAACCTTTAGAGCCACCATGATTAAAAACATCAACACAGTAAGGGGTATTACGAATAAAAGTTAACTCAGGGAAAACATCTCGATAAAACTCTTCTCCAGATTCACAAAGTAATAAAAGCATCTGAATAGGTGATTTTAAATAAACCTGATCATCAACAGGAGGAACTGGTTGCTTAAGATAATGATAAAACTTCTCGGCTGCTTGACTATACTCAGATATACACATCATTTCATCATTATAAAAAGATAAAGGAATATTCGTTTCCTGCTTAGAATACTGATGTATTCTTATTATTACATCTTTATCAATATTATTAGTAAAAACCTTTTCGCCTTTGTATAAAACAACTTGCCCATTCATACCGATAATTGAATCAATTTGAGTCTTTTGCATTAAATCAGCAACTTCACAAGGTGTTCGACCAGTTGCTATCACTGGAATAATATTATTATGTTTTAACTTTTTTATAGCATCAAGGGAACTGGACAATATATCAATTTGACTATTAAATAATGTCCCATCTAAATCAAAAAAAACAATAGCTTCAGGTTTATGGCTCATATTACAAATCCAAAATATTTTTAATAAAAGGAATAGTTAGCTTCCGTTGTTGTGCTAACGTTGCTACTTCAAACTTTTCTAACAAAGAAAATAATGTACGCATATCACGATTAACACGTTTTAATAAAAATAACCCAACATCTGTTGATAGTTCAAATCCACTTAATTGTGCTCTCAATTGCAAAGCTTTAAGCTTGTCATCATCGCTAAGTTCTTTTAATTGATAAACCTGCCCCCAAGATAATCTAGAAACTAAATCAGGCAATATAAAAGGAATTTGTTTAGGTGGTGCATTTGCAGTTATCAATAATTTACTCACATTTTTTTCTGTCAAACGATTAAATAAATCAAAAATAGCCTCTTCCCAATCTCTATGACCTGCTATTGCATCAATATCATCTAAACAGACTAAATCATAATTTTCTAATCCTTGTAAAATTTCAGGTACCAAATGATAATGCTGTTTTAATGGAATATAACTAGCTAATTTATTTTGGCTTGACGCATGTAAAAGGTGAGTTCGGCCTGCAACGTTAGCCGCCCATATATAAAAGACATTAAAACCCTCTTTACCTAATAAGGTTTGCAACGAATCAAACAATAACCGATTATTACCTACATAAAAACTATCAAAAGTTTCATTATTAGATAACGGAAAAGGCAAAGGTAGCTGTGAAAGAGTAATAAAGTAACCTCACAATACAAATAAAATCATATTAAGTATAAATTTGCTTTTATAAAAATCAATCACTTTTATAGAAAAGAAAAACATCCTACTTTTCAAAGTATTTAATGTGTATTTTAAATAACACAAATACAAGTTAATTTACTATTAATAAAAAAATAAAACTAACCAAGTTATTCAGTTGTTTTTGAATTTTATTCAAATAATAAGATCATAAAAAGAGTAGATTACTCACTTATGTATAAAATAAAGGCAATAAAAGATAAAAAGTAAGCAAACGAATTTATTTTTTTGTGGATAACTTTGTGATAAAACGGGATAATAAGTTGTGATAAGCCTATTAACAACCTAAGAAACAAAATTAACTGTGAATAAAAGTAGCACTTATCAACATAATTAAAACAAAAAAGATCCGATCAACTAACATAATTTAGCGATCGATAAGATCAAACAAAATAATAATAAAATAGAGTTACCCACAAAAGTTATCCTACATAATAATAATAAAAATAAAAAGATCATCTAAAAGATCTTATTTTATTTAGAATGCGATCCTAATAGATCATTTGACGTAACCAAAAAGATGAGTAAAATCTCCTACCCTGAATAAATCAAATCTCCC
Source organism: Gilliamella sp. wkB18 (assembly GCF_001690875.1). NCBI lineage: Bacteria > Pseudomonadati > Pseudomonadota > Gammaproteobacteria > Orbales > Orbaceae > Gilliamella > Gilliamella sp. wkB18. The sequence goes on along the minus strand of NZ_LZHM01000093.1, from coordinate 39,698 downwards.
GATCTAAATTAGCGATCATCTATACACAAAATAAATACGAGGCTTTTTATGTTTTATCCAGATCTTTTTGATGTCATCATCGTTGGTGGCGGTCATGCAGGAACAGAAGCAGCAATGGCATCAGCAAGAATGGGGCGAAAAACACTACTTTTAACCCATAATATCAATACATTAGGACAAATGTCTTGTAATCCTGCCATTGGTGGTATAGGTAAAGGCCATTTGGTAAAAGAAATTGATGCAATGGGTGGCTTAATGGCACGCGCTATCGATCATGCTGGGATCCAATTTAGGATCTTAAATAGCAGTAAAGGACCTGCAGTTAGGGCTACAAGAGCACAAGCAGATCGATCACTATATTGCAAAGTGATCCGAACTACACTTGAAAATCAAGAAAATTTAATGCTTTTTCAACAATCTGTTGAAGATGTGATCATCGAAAACGATCAGATCGTAGGTGTAAAAACCCAAATGGGAGTATGCTTTAAAGCTAAAACAGTCGTATTAACAACAGGTACCTTTTTAGACGGAAAGATCCATATAGGACTTAATAATTACAGTGGTGGACGTACAGGCGATCCTGCTTCGATCGGCTTATCAAAATCACTTCATCAATATCCATTTAGAATGGGACGATTAAAAACTGGTACCCCTCCACGAATTGATGCTAGAACAATTGATTTTTCAAAATTAGGTACACAATATGGTGATGATCCTGTTCCTGTATTCTCATTTTTAGGTAATGCAAACGAACATCCTAAACAAATTCCTTGCTATATAACAAGCACTAACGAAACAACGCACGAGATCATCCGAAATAGTTTAGATCGTAGTCCCATGTATACTGGTGTGATAGAAGGAGTTGGTCCAAGATACTGCCCATCTATTGAAGACAAAATTATGCGTTTTGCGGATCGTAATTCTCATCAGATCTATTTAGAACCTGAAGGATTAGATAGCAACGAAATATATCCAAATGGGATCTCAACAAGTTTACCATTTGATACACAATTAGCATTTGTACGCAGTATGAAAGGATTAGAAAATGCTAATATTGTCAGACCAGGTTATGCGATCGAATATGATTATTTTGATCCAAGGGATCTTAAACCAACACTTGAAAGTAAAGTTATTAAAGGTCTCTTTTTAGCAGGACAGATCAACGGAACAACTGGCTATGAAGAAGCCGCAGCTCAAGGAATGCTTGCTGGCTTAAATGCAGCACGTTTTGCATATGATCAAGATCAATGGTATCCAAGCCGTGATCAAGCCTATTTAGGGGTATTAGTTGATGATCTTTGTACTCTTGGTACTAACGAACCTTATCGCATGTTTACCTCTCGTGCTGAATATCGTTTAATGTTACGTGAAGACAATGCTGATATTCGCTTAACTGAGATTGGTCGCAAGCTAGGTATGGTTGATGATTATCGCTGGCAACGTTTTAACGAAAAATTTGAAGCTATTGAACAAGAAAGAGCAAGATTACGTGATATATGGGTACATCCTCATATTGAAAGCATTGACGAAGTAAATGCTGTGTTAGGTGCTAATTTGACTAAAGAAGCCAACGGAGAAGAGTTACTTAAGCGGCCTGAAATGAGTTATAACACATTGAAATCGCTTTCATTATTTTCTCCTGGATTGTCTGACGCACAGGCTGCGGAACAGGTTGAAATTCAAGTTAAATATGATGGATATATAAAATTACAAATAGAAGAAATTGAACGTCAAAAACGCAATGAAGAAACGCTTATTCCTGAGCATATTGATTATGCTGAAATATCGGGTTTATCGAACGAAGTTGTGGCTAAATTAAAACAACATAAACCTATTTCAATAGGACAAGCTTCGCGTATATCAGGAATTACTCCTGCTGCAATTTCAATGTTACTAGTTTATTTAAAAAAGAAAAATTATGTTAAAAAAGAAACTCATTAATTTAATAGATCAAACGGATCTTTTGATCTCAGAATCACAAATAGATCAATTGATCCATTATGTTGAAATGCTTAATAAATGGAATAAGACTTACAACTTAACAGCTGTACGAGATCCTAATGAAATGTTAATCAAACATATCATGGATAGCTTAGTTGTATCGCCCTATTTAACTGGCAAAACTTTTATTGATGTTGGAACTGGTCCTGGTTTACCAGGCGTTCCACTAGCAATTATTAACCCAGATAAACAATTTGATTTAGTGGATAGTTTAGGTAAGCGTATTCGATTTTTAAAACAAGTTCAGTTTGAATTAAAGCTAACTAATATAAACCCAATACAAAGCCGAATAGAGGAGTATAGCGATAAAAAGTTTGATGGCGTTATTAGCCGAGCATTTGCTTCATTGCAAGACATGCTTAGTTGGTGTAAGCATCTTCCTAATGAACAAGGATCTTTTTATGCTTTAAAAGGTAGCGATCTTGATCCTATTCCTGAAGATTTTAGGCTTACCCAGAATATTAAGCTGAGCATTCCACAATTGGGTGCTGAAAGATGTTTAGTTATTATTGTTAAAAGTATATAACTTATTTAGTTTACTTTAAAAATGATAAAAAACTAGTTTTTACGTTTTTTTAGATAATCTTTAATTCCGTCAACAATAGCTTTAGAAACTTGATTTTGGAAAGAAGCAGTCTTAAGTTTTTTCTCTTCAACAACATTACTAATAAAAGCTGTTTCAACTAAAACTGACGGAATATCAGGCGCTTTTAATACAGCAAAACCGGCTTTTTCAATGGTTGGTTTATGTAACTTATTTATACCTTTCATGCGATTTAATATTGCGCTACCTAATAAAGCTCCATTACTTAGTGTTGTTTTTTGTACTAAGTCCAAAATAGTGTTGTCTAAATACTTATCACCACTTCGACTAACCCCCCCTATCTGATCGGCTTTATTTTGTGTTTGTGCTAAATAGCTAGCCGCCGAACTACTTGCTCCACGAGTAGATAAAGCAAATACAGTTGAACCTCTTACTGAGCGGTTAGTAAAGGCGTCGGCATGAATAGAAACAAAGAGATCAGCATGCAATGATCGTGCCTTAGCGACACGAACTTTTAATGGAATAAATACATCTTCATTGCGTGTCATATGGACTTTTATATTATTTTCTTTTTTTAATAAATTGTAAGCACGACGGGCTATTTGTAAAACTATATCTTTTTCTTTAGTTTTATTATAACCGATTGCTCCTGGATCTTCGCCTCCATGTCCTGGATCGAGCATTACAATAATTGGTGCATTTTTCTTTTTATTAATTGGGGGAGGGATATTAGCTTGTTTTTTATTAAGATCGCCGTCCTTGTATTCTTCTAATAAGGCAAGTAAGGGATCATCGTCATTTATTGAAATTGATCTAGTAGGATAAAGATCCATAACTAAACGATGTTTGAATTCTGCTATTGGAGATAATGTAAAGGTATTAGGTTCCACACCTTGTTTTAAAACGATCATAATTCTGATTATTTTAGGGTTGACTTTATTAACACTAATCAATTTTATGAAAGGATCGTGACTGAGTACTTTTGACGAAATTGTTTTTAATGTAGGAGTTAAATCTATATTATCAATATCGATAACTATTCGATCAGGGTTATAAAGCAAAGCACTTTTATAATTTAATCGAATAGTTGATTCTAATGTGATTCGTGTATAAGTTGATGATGGCCAAATACGAACAGCAATAATTTTTGCCATTGCTACTGCAAAGCCAATACGGGTGACAGACAATAAACAAGTCGCAATTATCCCTTTGATAAAAAGGCGTTTTTTTGGACTAAATGTTTTTGGCATACCTGAACACTTTATTTGTTATCACTATTAAGTGCGAATAATAACATAAAATAAAATGATATTAAAAAAGAATGAATATCATAATTAGTTGTTTTTTTGATAAATAAAATAGATTCTATTCATGTTTATAGATTTTTATAATATTAGAATCTATTTTTGATTAACCCACTATTTTATATATAAAATACTTTTACTAATCTTCTTACAAACCGCCCTTTATGCTGTAGTTAAAAAAACAAAAAATAAAGTGCCATTTTGTATGGTCATTTTTTATTTTATTATAGACCCTACAATCACAAAGCATTACAATATGCCACGCTAAAATCGCGGATTTAAACCCGTTTTCATTTTAACAATTAAAATATAGCTGAGTTATTGATGAGCAAAAAATTACATATCAAAACTTGGGGCTGCCAAATGAATGAATATGATTCTATTAAGATGGCAGATCTCCTTGAATCCACCCACGGTTTAACTTTAACAGAAAATGCCGAAGAAGCAGATATTTTATTACTTAATACCTGCTCTATTCGAGAAAAAGCCCAAGAAAAAGTCTTTCATCAATTAGGACGTTGGAAGAATCTTAAAAAAAATAACCCAAATATCATTATTGGTGTTGGGGGATGTGTTGCTTCACAAGAAGGCGCTCATATTCGTAAACGCGCACCATTTGTGGATATTATTTTTGGACCGCAAACTTTTCACCGCTTGCCTGAAATGATTGAGCAAGTTAGAAGTGGTAAAGGTAATCATGTGGTTGATATAAGCTTTCCTGAAATAGAAAAATTTGATCGCTTACCAGAACCTCGTAGTGAAGGCCCAACCGCATTTGTTTCAATTATGGAAGGATGTAATAAATATTGTACTTATTGCGTAGTTCCTTACACTCGAGGTGAAGAAGTTAGTCGACCTTGTGATGATGTTATTTATGAAATAGCTCAGCTTGCTGAGCAAGGTGTACGTGAAGTCAATCTACTAGGTCAAAATGTAAATGCATATCGTGGACCAACATTCGATGGTGATATTTGTTCCTTTGCTGAATTACTACGCTTAGTTGCAGCCATTGATGGTATAGATCGTATTCGTTTTACAACTAGCCATCCAATCGAATTTACAGATGATATTATTGATGTTTATCGTGACACACCAGAGCTAGTAAATTTTTTACATTTGCCAGTACAAAGTGGCTCAGATCGTGTATTAAACTTAATGAAACGTACGCATACCGCACTTGAATATAAATCAATTATTCGAAAACTACGCAAAGTACGACCAGATATTCAAATTAGCTCCGATTTTATTGTTGGTTTCCCAGGTGAAACACAAGAAGACTTTGAACAAACCATGAAGTTAATTGCCGATGTTAATTTTGATTTAAGTTACAGTTTTGTCTATTCAGCACGTCCAGGTACACCAGCTGCTGAAATGGAAGATAATGTGTCTGAAGACGAGAAAAAGCAGCGTCTTTACATTCTTCAAGAAAGAATCAATCAACAAGCCATGCAGTTTAGTCGTCGTATGTTAAATACCATACAACGTATTTTAGTTGAAGGGCCATCTAAAAAAGATCTCATGGAATTAACAGGACGAACCGAAAATAATCGGATTGTTAATTTTGAAGGTCATCCTGATATGATAGGTAAGTTTGTTGATGTTGAAATTACTGATGTTTACCCAAATTCATTGCGCGGTAAAGTGGTTAGAACTGAAGATGAAATGGATTTGCGCGTAAATGAATCTCCGATGTCAGTGATATCACGAACTCGAAAAGAAAATGATTTAGGCGTAGGGATTTATCAACCATAAAAACGAAATGCCTATTTCAATTAAAATGGCAAAGATTTGATAAAAAACAGTCAACAAGAGCAGTAGATAATGTTGTTAGCTTAAACACAGTTTCTTGGCGTTACGGTAATATCAACTTTTTAAAAGGTGTTGAAATTATTCTTTATGTGAACAATGTATTAGTAGCTAACGTTAATTATTTGAGGGATTACGTTTGAATATTATGAAATATGAAATTGTGCTTGAGCCAGAAGATAATCAGCGCCTTAATAGCCTTTGTGGTCCTTATAATGACAATATTAAGCAAATTGAACGTCGATTAGGAATTGAAATTAACCACCGAGGCAATCTTTTTTCTATAACAGGTGATGCTATTTGTGTAAAAGCGACTAATGACATTTTGAAGTCGCTTTATAAACAAACCAAAATCAAAGATAAAATTGTTGATATTGAGCCTGAACAAATACATCTAGCAATAAAAGAGTCCGGTCTTTTACAAAAAGCGAGTGAACACTTACCAGCTTATATTGATCATCAAGGTGGAAAGCTAGTGATGATAAAAACTAAACGAGGCATAATCAAACCCAGAACAGCGAACCAAGCACAATATATTGCTCATGTGTTGGATTATGATATCTCGTTTGGAATTGGTCCTGCTGGAACCGGTAAAACCTACTTGGCGGTTGCAGCCGCGGTTGATGCTCTTGAAAAACAGCAAATCCGCCGAATTGTATTAACTCGTCCTGCAGTTGAAGCAGGTGAAAAATTAGGTTTTTTACCAGGTGATTTAAGTCAAAAAGTGGACCCTTACTTACGTCCACTTTATGATGCCTTATTCGAGATGTTAGGTTTTGAAAAAGTCGAAAAACTTATTGAAAAAAGTGTGATTGAAGTGGCACCACTTGCTTATATGCGTGGAAGAACGCTTAATGATGCATTTATTATCCTTGATGAAAGCCAAAACACCACGATTGAACAAATGAAAATGTTTTTAACTCGAATTGGCTTTAATTCGAAAGCGGTAATAACAGGTGATATTACTCAAATTGATTTACCGCATAATCAAAAATCAGGATTACGTCATGCGATAGAAGTTTTAAGCCAACTTGATGAAATTAGTTTCAATTTTTTTAGTAGTGAAGATGTTGTCCGTCATCCAGTGGTAGCTAGAATCGTTAATGCCTATGAAAAATGGGAAGAACAAGAGCAGCATCATAAGAAATAACTCAATGAAAAAAGCGTTTAGAGGAGTATTATTATCCCTATCTCAAGTAAAAAAAAGCGAACTAATATTCGAGATCACTCGGCAGAAACAAATTTGTTTTTGCGTCGAGCATTGTTTGCTTTTGTTGTAATAATATTATTAGTGATTATTTTGTTGGTTAATTTAGCCGACCTTCAAATTGCTAATTATAGTTATTACAGTACAAAATCGAATAATAATCGCATTGAAAATATTCCTATACCTCCAAGCCGCGGTATGATTTATGACCGTAACGGTACGCCTTTGGCAATTAATAACATCACATATCAACTTAATATTATTCCTGATAAAATAAAAAATCTTAATGAACAGTTTAGTTATTTAAAAAAAATTGTTGATTTGACAGATGAAGACATAGAAACATTTCAAAAAGAGCGACGAAATTATAAAGCACATCGCCCTGTGCCGCTTAAAGAAAATTTAACCAGCCTACAAATTGCCCGTTTTGTTGTTGATCAACATCGATTCCCTTTTGTTTCAATTGTTAAGATTCAACATCGATATTATCCTTATGGCGCATCTTTAACGCATATAATTGGTTATATTTCTAAAATTAACAGCCAAGATAAAAAACGCTTAGAAGATGAAAATAAAACCAGTAACTATGTTGCAACACTTAATATAGGAAAAATGGGTATTGAGCGATATTATGAAGATGTGCTACATGGCACGGCTGGTAATGAAAAGGTTGAAGTAAATAGTCGAGGGCGTATCGTTCGTTTACTTGAGCAGCACCCACCGAAAGCAGGTGAGGATATCTATTTATCTATCAATTTAAAATTACAACTCTATATTGAGCGACTTCTTGCGGGACGCAAAGCTGCAGTAGTTGCTATTGACCCTAATAATGGTGAAGTATTAGCAATGGTTTCAAGTCCAAGTTATGATTCCAATTTATTTGTTGGAGGTATATCTAGAGCTAATTATAATGAATTACTTAATGATCCAGATAAACCATTATTTAATCGAGCGTTACTTGGTGCATATCCACCAGCTTCAACTGTTAAACCTTATATTTCCATAGCAGCTTTGAGTGAAGGAATTGTTACGCCCAAAAGCATTATAAATGATCCCGGATGGTGGCAATTACCTGGAACTGAAAGGCGTTATCGTGACTGGTTAAAATGGGGACATGGTCATGTAGATGTATTGAAAGCCATTGAAGAATCAGTTGATACTTATTTTTATCAAGTTGCATATGATATGGGCATAGATCGTTTGAATTTATGGATGACTAAGTTTGGTTATGGTGAAAAAACAGGTATTGATATTTCACCAAATGAAGAAACTCGTGCTGTTATGCCTAGTCGTGAATGGAAAATGTTGCGTCATAAAAAATCTTGGATGCAAGGGGATACTATTCCAGTTGGAATTGGTCAAGGTTATTGGACAGCAACACCTATACAAATGGCGAAAGCTTTAACCATTTTAATTAATAATGGTAAAACTTATATTCCTCATTTTTTACTATATAAAAAAAGTGATATTTTGAATTCTAATGATAATAAACCACAAACTAATCTTGTATTATTTGAACAACCCAATAGTTTAACTGAGGTCAAATCTACTTATTGGGATTTAGCTAAAGAAGGTATGCGTCGCGTCATGTTTGGTTCACGAGGAACAGCACGTAAAGTTTATGTTGATGCACAATATCAAGCGGCAGGAAAATCAGGAACTGCACAAGTTTATGGTTTGAAACAAAACGAAACCTATAATGCACATAAAATTCCGGAACATTTACGAGATCATGCCTTATTCGTTGCTTATGCGCCTTTCGATAAACCAAAAATTGCTTTAGCTATTGTTCTTGAAAATGGGGGAGGAGGAAGTTCCAATGGTGGTGCTGTAGTGCGTAAAATACTTGATTATTACTTGCTTGGTAATAACTCTACAAAATTAGATGATGAAATATCACCAACTACAGGAAACTCTAATTAATTATGCATAATATCAAAAAAACTTTTTGGCAAAAAATACATATTGATCCTCTTTTTTTCCTATTTATTGCATTATTACTTGGCTATAGTCTTTATGTACTTTGGAGTGCTAGTGGACAAAATATCGACATGATGCAAAAACGAGCAATACAAATACTGCTAGGTTTTGCTGCTATGATTATTTTTGCTCAATTTTCACCCAGAACTTATGAAAAATGGGCTCCTTCACTTTATGTTACCTGTATTATAGTATTATTCTTGGTTGATATTTTTGGCTATACCAGCAAAGGTGCACAACGTTGGTTGGATTTAGGAATTTTACGTTTTCAACCTTCTGAAATTGCCAAAATAGCGGTACCATTAATGGTTGCCAAATTTATTCATCGTGACGGTTGTCCACCACCTTTAAAAACGACTTTACAGACACTCACTATAATTGGAGTGCCTGCTTTGCTTGTCGCAATGCAGCCAGATTTAGGGACTGCAATTTTGATTGTTATGTCAGGTCTTTTTATTATCTTTTTAGCGGGTATTGATTGGCGCTTTATCCTTATTGCACTTATTTTAATTGCTGCTTTTTTACCTATTATGTGGTTCTTCTTAATGCATGATTATCAGCAAGAAAGGGTACTAACCTTGTTTAACCCTGAACGGGATCCAAATGGTACCGGTTATCATATTATTCAATCTAAAACAGCAATAGGATCTGGTGGAGTGTGGGGAAAAGGTTGGCTTAAAGGAACTCAATCACAATTGGAGTTTTTACCAGAACGGCATACTGATTTTATTTTTTCTGTTATTGCTGAAGAGTTTGGCTTTATTGGTACCGTTATTTTGTTAGTACTATTTTTATGTTTAATTATTCGTGGACTTTTTATTGCTTCACAAGCACAAACCACATTTGGCAGAATATTAGCTGGTGGATTAATTTTGGTTTTCTTTGTATATGCGTTTATTAATATTGGTATGGTCAGTGGAATATTACCTGTAGTTGGTGTACCATTACCGTTAATAAGTTATGGTGGCTCATCTTTAGTCGTATTAATGGCTAGTTTTGGCATTATGATGTCTATTCACACACATCGCTATATGTTATCTAAAAATATTTGACGGAATCCAAATAAATGAAAAAGAAATTTAAATTATCTTTTGCTTTGTTATTACTCGCAATTTGTTCATCAGTTTCAGCTGAAGTGGCATTTCCTATCCCAGAAATTCCAAAATTAGATGCAGAATCTTATATTTTAATGGATGCCAAATCAGGCGAAATTTTAGCTCAATATAATGCAGAACAACAGCGAGATCCTGCTAGTTTAACTAAAATGATGACCAGTTATGTAGTTGGTCAAGCTTTGAAAGTTGGTCGTATTAAAAATGATGATATGGTTATAGTAAGTAAAGATGCTTGGGCAACAGGTAATCCTATTTTAAAAGGATCATCATTAATGTTTCTAGAAGTGGGTAAAAAAGTTTCAGTATCAGATCTGAATAAGGGTATTATTGTTCAATCAGGTAATGATGCTTGCATTGCCATGGCTGAGCACGTTGCTGGTAGCCAAGGTGCTTTTGTTAATTTAATGAATGATTATGCAAAAAAAATTGGGTTAGAGCATTCTCACTTTGAAACTGTGCACGGGCTTGATGCTCCGGGGCAGTATACTACAGCTAAAGATATGGCATTATTAGGTCAAGCCTTAATTCGTGATTTGCCATCAGAATATGCTATTTACAAAGAAAAAGAATTTACCTATAACTTATCTAAACCACAATTAAATCGCAATGGCTTGCTTTGGGATACCACACTAAATGTTGATGGGATAAAAACAGGCCATACTAATGCTGCTGGTTATAACTTAGTTGCTTCTGCGGTGGATGGTAATACTCGCTTAATTTCAGCTGTATTAGGTGGGCGCACATTTAAAGGACGTGAACAAGAAAGTAAAAAATTATTAGTTTGGGGGTTTCGTTTTTTTGAAACAGCAAATCCCGTAAAAGCTGGTAACTCATTAATAACAGAATCAATTTGGTATGGTGAGCAAAATAAGATCCAACTAGGCTCACTTAATGGTTCTTATGTGACAGTACCAAAAGGCCGTTCAGCAGATGTACAAGTTAAATATACAATTGATGGCTATATTTATGCGCCGATTACTAAAGGGACTGTTGTGGGCAAAATGCAGTTTTTATTAGATGATAAAGTTATCAATGAAGAATCATTGGTTGCACTACAAAGTGTTGAAGAAACAGGTTTTTTGGGTGGTATATGGGATTGGATATGTTTACAATGTCATAAATTATTGAACTAAATAGTTTTCTTAAAAAAGTTACTGCAATTTAATTTCGGACATTTTTAGGCTACTCGTTATAAAAAATAACTTACATGCTAAGCTCCGAAATTAAAATTACCTCATTTCTATAAATAAAACTGGTAATCTTCGATTAAATATGGTATAAAACGCGCGCTACATTTCACATTATTTTTTGCAAAAGTAATGATGGATAAAAGCATTAAATTTAATGATTAATTAACGTTATAACACACACATATCATTACACTTTTCCGGGGTGCCTTTTACTTTATGTATAGGTCGGATAGAGCGGATATGTGGAGGCATAACCCCAACGTCAAAATGAGGAAATCATGACTACAGTATCAATGCGCGATATGTTACAAGCGGGTGTACACTTTGGACACCAAACTCGTTATTGGAACCCAAAAATGAAACCATTTATTTTTGGTGCACGCAATAAAGTTCATATTATCAATCTTGAAAAAACAGTACCATTGTTCAACGAAGCATTAGCTGAATTAAACAAGATTGCCGCTCGTAAAGGTAAAATTTTATTTGTTGGTACAAAACGTGCAGCTAGCGAAGCAATTAAACAAGCGGCTGAAAGCTGTGGACAATACTACGTTAATCACCGTTGGTTAGGTGGAATGTTGACTAACTGGAAAACAGTACGTCAATCAATCAAACGTCTAAAAGATTTAGAAACACAAGCTAGTGATGGTACATTCGATAAATTAACCAAAAAAGAAGCACTAATGCGTGCTCGTGAAATGGCTAAATTAGAAAATAGCTTGGGTGGAATTAAAAATATGGGTGGCTTACCTGATGTGATCTTTGTTATTGGTGCAGACCACGAACATATCGCTATCAAAGAAGCTAACAACTTAGGTATTCCAGTCATTGCTATTGTTGATACTAACTCAGATCCTGATGGTATTGATTACGTTGTTCCAGGTAATGATGATGCGATTCGTGCAATTCAATTATATGCAAATGCAGTTGCTGAAGCAGTACGTTCTGGTCGTGAACAAAACCAATCTCCAGTATCTGAAGAAAGCTTCGTAGAAGAAGCGCCAGCAGCAGAGTAATAAACTCAAATATTTTCAGGGTTGATAATAATATCGACCCATTCTAATGAAAATCATCACAATGGTTAAATAGAGGATTAAAAAATGGCTGAAGTTACCGCTTCTATGGTAAAAGAACTGCGTGAAAGAACTGGCGCAGGTATGATGGAATGTAAAAAAGCATTAGTTGAAGCTAATGGTGATATTGAACTTGCGATTGACAATATGCGTAAATCAGGTCAAGCAAAAGCGGCTAAAAAAGCGGGTCGTGTTGCGGCTGAAGGTGTCATTATTTCTAAAATCTCTGCGGATAAGAAATTTGGTATTATCTTAGAAGTAAATTGTGAAACAGACTTTGTTGCCAAGGATGCTGGATTCTTAGCATTTAGTGATAAAGTTGCTGAAGCTGCTTTAACTGATCGCATTAATGATATTTCAGTTCTACAAGCTAAATTCGAAGAAGAGCGTACAGCGCTAGTTGCTAAAATTGGTGAAAACATTGGTATCCGTCGCATTGCTCAAATCGCTGGCGATGTAGTTGGTAGTTATCAACACGGTGCTCGTATTGGTGTATTAGTTGCTGCTAATAGTGCTGATGATGAATTAGTTAAACATATTGCAATGCACATTGCTGCAAGTAAACCAGAATATGTTGATCCAAGTGACGTACCTGCTGATGTGGTTGAACACGAACGTAACATTCAAATTGATATCGCAATGCAATCTGGTAAACCACGTGAAATCGCTGAAAAAATGGTTGAAGGTCGTATGCGTAAGTTCACTGGTGAAGTATCATTAACCGGTCAACCATTTGTTATGGATCCTTCAAAAACGGTTGGCGACTTATTAAAAGAAAAGAGCGCAGCAGTAGCTTCATTCATTCGTTTTGAAGTGGGTGAAGGTATTGAAAAAGTTGAAGTTGATTTTGCAGCAGAAGTTGCTGCAATAACGAAACAATCTTAATAGTTTCAACAAAGCCGCCGTTAAGGCGGTTTTGTTTATCTACAAAATATTTTAAAATTATTGCAGCTAGCAGTCCTAGCTTATCAGGTAATTAAACAACGAAATAGTGAGACTTCATATGGTAACCCCTTTTTATAAACGTATTTTGCTTAAGCTTAGTGGTGAAGCGCTACAAGGCGACGAAGGTTTTGGTATTGATGCAGCCGTTCTTGACCGCATGGCTCAAGAAATAAAAGAGCTTATTGAAATGAACGTTCAGGTTGCGGTAGTCATAGGAGGTGGTAATTTATTTCGTGGTGCAGGACTTGCTAAAGCGGGAATGAACCGAGTGGTTGGTGATCATATGGGCATGCTAGCAACAGTTATGAATGGACTTGCGATGCGTGATGCGTTGCACCGAATTGAGGTTAATGCCCGTTTAATGTCAGCGATACCATTAAACGGCGTTTGTGATGATTATCGTTGGACTGAAGCAATTAGTTTGCTTCGCCATGGTAAAGTTGTTATTCTTTCTGCAGGAACAGGCAATCCTTTCTTTACAACAGATTCAGCCGCTTGTTTACGAGGTATTGAGATTGAAGCGGATGTTGTTTTAAAAGCGACCAAAGTAGATGGTGTTTACTCAGCTGATCCTGTTAAAGATCCAACAGCAATACTTTATAAAACATTAAACTATGAAAAAGTTCTTACTGATGAGCTTAAAGTAATGGATTTAGCTGCATTCACATTAGCAAGAGATCATAATTTACCGATTTGTGTTTTTAATATGAATAAACCTGGTGCGTTGCGTCGTGTCATATTAGGTGAACAAGAAGGAACATTAATTAATAACAAAGCAACTTTAACCAGTTAATTATCTTTATTTTAAATAAGGCTTTTATTATGTTAAAAGAGATTCAAAAAGAAGCGCAAACGCGCATGGAAAAAAGCATTGATGCATTTCAGACTCATATTTCTAAAGTTCGAACTGGTCGCGCATCACCAAGTTTATTAGATGGCATTATGGTTGAATATTATGGTAGTCCAACGCCACTTCGCCAATTGGCTAATATTGTAGCGGAAGATGCAAGAACTCTTGCTATAACCGTATTTGATAAATCATTAACCCCTCTTATTGAAAAAGCTATCCTAACTTCAGATTTAGGGCTTAATCCTGCATCAGCAGGCACAGTTATTCGCGTACCATTGCCACCGCTTACAGAAGAACGTCGCCGTGACTTAACTAAGATTGTTCGTAACGAAGCTGAACAAGGACGAGTATCGATCCGTAATATTCGCCGTGATGCTAACGATCAAATCAAAGCATTACTAAAAGATAAAGAAATATCTGAAGATGAAGAGCGTAAAGCGCAAGATTTAATCCAAAAATCAACCGATGCAGCAATTAAAAAATTAGATGCTGTGCTTGTAGATAAAGAAAAAGAATTAATGGAGTTCTAATTCTTAATTCTTTTTCTTTCTTTTCTTAACAAGCGCTCTGCTTTACTAAAAACAGGGCGCTTTTCCTCAAAAACAAGCTAATTTTCCTATAAAACAACTGGTAAAAATCATTATATAAAATAGAATTCTATGCTTTTAAAGCATATTTATTTATAAAATATAAGTATTTTATATGAATTAATGAAGTGTCTATACTTTTCTAAAGTTAGCAATTTGAGCTATTTTTATTTGTGACATCTCCGTCTGATCTTATTTATATAAGTAAGTTTGAATAAGATTTAATGGCATTTGTTAGCTAAGTTTTCAACGTTGATGTTACTATAGAGCTAGCCGGATAAAAGGTACTTTATGTAATGAAAATACCATTATTCTGTCAGGCAGAACTAGAAAAAGCATCTCATTAGTCTGCTATTTTTTCATTATTTATGGGAGTAACCCAGTCTTATTTCGGCTGAGTTTATTCCTATTAGTTTGTTAACGCATATTGCAAAAACATTACATATTACTGCAGGAGTGGCAGGGCAAACGGTGACTACTGTAGGTATTTTTGATGTTATTACAAGTTTGACACTGGTGCCACTAACAAACAAAATAAATAGGAGATTAGTGTTATTAACGCTCTCTATTTTATTGGTGATCGCTAATATATTAGTCGCATTTACACCTAATTATATCATTCTATTGATGGGACGCAGCATATTGGGGATATGTGTTGGTGGATCTTGGTCTATAGTCTCAGCGATAACGCTACAACTTGTACTGACAAAAGATCTATCTCGCACATTAAGTATTATCTATGCTGGTGTCTCAGTGGCAACGATTATTTCACTACCACTAGCAAGTTATTTAGGCAATCTAATTGGTTGGCGAAATATCTTTTTGCTATCGGCATGACTGGGTGCTATCGCCTTTATTTGGCAATTTATTGCATTACCTACTTTACCGGCACAGCAGGGTAATAGTTTTAAAAATATGTATTTTCTCTTAAAACAACGCTGGATAACGATAGGAATAGTAGCCACGATATTTAGTTATGGGGGATAACATATATTTTTTACATATTTAAGACCATTTTTAGAACATAATCTTGCCTTACAAACAAATTTCTTATCTACGTTTTTACTTCTATTTGGAATAGCTAACTGCATTGGCACCGTTATTGCCGGTTTCATTATGGACAAACAATTTAAAATAACGATGATAGCCGTTCATTTTATTTTATTGATATTTGCTATTATTTTAATGTTTAGCCATAAAGATATAACATTAAATATGTTACTAGTTATTGCTTGGGTATTGATGTTTGGTTTTATTCCGGTAGGTTTGTCTACTTGGATTGTACGTACACTTGCTGATAGATCCGAAATGATGGGCGGATTATCTGTTACTGCGATTCAGTTTTCTATTGGATTGGCAGCGGGAATTGGAGGCATCATCTTTGATCATAAAGGGATACTAGGCATATTTTTTAGTGCTGCACTTATTTTTTATTTGCCTTGATATTAACTCAACTCCGTTTTCGATTTCAACGCCAGAATTAACGATTCATCCAACATTAACCAGTAATATAATATTTATGAACTTCTACCCATTTAATGATATTGAAACCATTTCACCACGGCCAATGTTATTTATCACTGGTGATCAGGCTCATTCTAAAGAGTTCAGTGAAGATGCTTATAACCGTGCAATAGAACCCAAAGAGCTCTATTATGTAAAAGGAGATGGGCATGTTGATCTTTATGATCGAATTGATTTAATCCCTTTTGATAAATTAACAACCTTTTTTAAAACAAATTCAAAATAGCTACTAATTTTTAATGAAATGTTGTTTCACAGCAAAGAGAGTAAATGTTTACGTACTCTCATTTTTTACTCATCATTATAAAATCTCAGATGAATATCAAAAATGTTCTTTTATCTGTTTTAAAAACAGTCCAGCAGCTTTAGAAAATACATGGTATTTTTTCCAGACAATATTCACATCTACTTTTAATTTTTGATATAAGGGTTTAAAACAAAGCGGGTTATCGCCAGCTGTATTAATGAGTTTATCTAAGCACAAGACATATCCGATATGTTGTTCAACCATTAATGCTGCATTAAATATTAAGTTATATGTTGCAATAATATTTAATTTTCGTAGTTTCGTTTAAACCATTTTTCAATGCTATCACTAACATATTTTTGTTGGGAAACGATCAGCGGTAATGTCCATAAATCAGATGGAGAAATGACCTCAAGGTTTGCCAACGCACAATCTTTTCTCATTAATACCCCCCCAAGTATCTTGTTGAAGAAGGCACAATGATTCATATTTTGTTAGGTTAGTTGGTTCAATTAACACACCAAAATTAAGTAATCCCTTATCAATACGTTCGGTAACATCATTTGCATTTCCACTATAAATATGGATACGGATGTGTGGGTAAACCTCTTGCATTGATTTGATAACATTTATCACCAACTTCATAGCATCAGTTTCACCACAACCAATATAAATATCACCATAAATACTTTCGGTGGGGCTTGAAATTTTTCTTCTGTTTTATGTATTAATTCCAATATTTCTTCGGCACGTTTACGTAATCGTATTCCTTCATCGGTCAAGGTAATTCGCCTACTGCCGCGAATAAATAAGGTTGTGCCAAGTGTTTGTTCAAGCTCCATTAACTGACGAGATAAGGTAGGTTGAGTTAGATGAAAATGGTTAGCTGCAGTGGTAATGCTTTCTTCTTTAGCAAGAGCAAGAAAATAACGTAAAATTTTTATATCCAACATTTACCTTTCCACCAATTTTTATTTAACAATTCTTTGATTTTTATGTTTAAAAGATGTTATGCCAGAAAATGGTGTGTGTTTACATCTTATTATTAACATAATCTTTTAACGCCATTGGGTGTTTTATAATAAATTATTTAAGTTGAATAGATTACGCTTTATTATTGCTAAGTTTTTGTTGAAAAATCCCACTAGTATATAGAATATTTGGTTGGGTATTAAATAAATCTTGGTATACAAATGTGTGTTTTCAGGCTAATCATCCAAACTTATTAAAAATTTTTTAGAAAAATTACTGATTTTATTTAAATTTTAGTTATTTGATTTTTAAATAAAAATAAACATCAATAGCCACTATTTTTAACTGTACTATTTTAAGTAATTGCGCCATAATGTTATAAAAATAACAATTTTTAGCTATATGTGTTATTTTTATAACATTATTATTTATTTACATACTAACAATATTTAATTAAACATTATTACAAGACATTTTAAGGATCTAATTATGAGTTATGCAAAATATATTGATCATACTTTACTCGCAATGAATGCGACCGAAGATCAAATTCGTAAGCTTTGTGATGAAGCAAAGGAATATCATTTTTATTCAGTTTGTGTAAATTCAGGCTATGTTCCTTTAGTGGCTAGTTTACTAAAAGATAGCGATGTAAAGGTTTGCTCAGTGGTTGGCTTTCCTTTAGGCGCTATGCTAACTAGCGCTAAAGCCTTTGAAACCGAAATGGCGGTTAAAGCAGGTGCGCAAGAAATCGATATGGTTATCAATGTGGGTTGGTTAAAAAGCAATGATTGGGATGCGGTTAAGCAAGATATTAAGGCGGTATTTAACGCATGTGGCGCTGTGCCATTAAAAGTGATTTTAGAAACCTGCTTATTAACTAAAGACGAAATTGTTAAAGTCTGTGAAATCTGTAAGCAAATCGGCGTTGCGTTTGTTAAAACATCTACTGGTTTTAGTGTATCTGGCGCAACGGCTGAGGATGTTAAGTTGATGCGTGATACCGTTGGCAATGAGATGGGCGTTAAAGCATCGGGCGGTATTCGTGATCGTCAAACGGCTGAAAAAATGGTTCAAGCGGGGGCTTCACGTTTAGGGGCTAGTGCAGGTATTGCGATTGTTTCTGGTGATGCAACTTCGACCAGTGATTATTAATCAATGATATCAATTAATAAGCTACTTATGTAGCTTGTTATTATTGATTTATGGGATCAGCATGGAAACACAATCACAAAAAAGAGTGAATGATCTTATTCAACTTTTAAAAAAAACAGATAAGATTCATTTAAAAGAAGCCGCTAAGTTGTTGGCTGTTTCAGAAATGACCATTCGCCGAGATTTGGGCAATGTTGGTTGTTCCCTAAGTGTTTTGGGTGGCTATGTTGTTAGTGATGCTCGTCATCAAATTACCCCGTATTTTTTGTCAGACCAACAAGATAAACAGGTTTATGAAAAACAATATATTGCCAATATAGCTAGTAAATGCATTGTAGAAAACGATACCGTCTTTTTTGATTGCGGTACGACTATTCCTTTTATTATTGATGCCATTGATGATGAAATAACTTTTACTGCTATCTGTTATTCATTAAACGCATTTTTAGCATTACAAAATAAATCTAATTGTAAGACAATTTTATGTGGAGGTCATTATCAGGCTAATAATGCGATTTTTAGCGCTATTGGACAGCATAGTGGATTAAATTCGATTTGCCCAAATAAAGCATTTATTTCGGCCGCAGGGATTGATATTGAACAAGGTGCAACTTGTTATCATTTTGATGAACTTGATATGAAATTGCAGGCTATAAAAAAATCAGGTCAAAATATTTTGATTGCCGATCATACTAAATTTAATCAAGTTAAACCGGCTTTTATTGGTGAGTTAACTCTGTTTAATCAAATTATTACAGATAAAGTGCCAACCAAGGAATTTATTAATTTTTTAGCTAATCATAATATAGATTTAATGTATTAATATGAAAAATATCACAATTTTAGGTTCGACAGGTTCAATTGGTTGCAGTACGCTAGCGGTTATTGCTCAAAATCCACATCTATTTAAAGCTTATGCTTTAGTAGGAGGTAATAATGTTGCCAAAATGACTGAGCAATGTCTGGCTTTTAAGCCTAAATACGTTGCCATGGCAACAGCGCAAGCTGAGATGGCATTAAGAGCAAATCTTGCCAATCTAAAATTGGATATTGAAGTGTTAAGTGGTGAACAAGCCATTTGCGAATTAACGCAGTTACCCGAGGTCGATCAAGTGATGGCCGCAATCGTTGGAGCCGCAGGATTAAAACCAACTCTTGCTGCGATTAAAAAAGGTAAGCGTATTTTGTTGGCCAATAAAGAATCGCTAGTAACCTGTGGACATTTATTTATGCAAGCGGTTAAAGAGTATGGTGCTGAGTTGTTGCCAGTAGATAGCGAACATAACGCTATTTTTCAAAGTTTACCAACGACGGTACAGCATGATTTAGGTTTTGCTAACCTTGCTGAACATGGTATTACTAAAATCGTGTTAACAGGTTCTGGCGGACCATTTCGCGATTGGGATTTAGCTAAACTGGCACATGTCACCCCTAAGCAAGCGGTTGCTCACCCTAATTGGTCGATGGGTAAAAAAATATCTGTCGATTCAGCAACGATGATGAATAAAGGGCTGGAATATATTGAAGCTCGTTGGCTATTTAATGCTAGTGCCAACGAAATGGAAATTATTATTCATCCGCAATCAATTATCCATTCAATGGTACGTTATCAAGATGGTAGTGTGATAGCTGAACTTGGTGTGCCTGATATGTGCACGCCAATTGCTTATGCCATGTCTTACCCCGATCGTGTTCCTTCAAGCGTACCACCTTTAGATTTTACGCAAATTTCGTCGTTAACATTTAAACAACCTGACTTTGACCGTTATCCATGTTTAAAATTGGCAATCGATGCCTTTAATCAAGGGCAAGCGGCTACCACGGCGCTCAATGCCGCCAATGAAGTTGCGGTTGAAGCATTTTTGCAACATAAAATTGGTTTTATGGATATTGCTAAAAATGTATCAAAAGTATTAGATCAATTGGCTTTCCCTGAGCCATCGACAATTGATGATGTTTTTATGATAGATCAATGGGCAAGATCACAATGCAGTCGGTGTTAAATGCTATTTTATTTTATAAACAGTAATTTAACTAAATAGTTAAGTTATTGAGTGGTAAAGGGCAGTCAATAACAATTATATTTTGAAACTATTGTGCTCAATCTTGCTGCCCTATTAGTAAGTTTTTACTATTTTTATTATGCCATTTGTTTTGCTGTTAATGTTGGATTATCGCTAATAAATGATTGTAAAAATGTACTATCAGGTAGTGCAGTTAATGCGCCTTTTTTGGTTGTAGCTAAGGCTCCACAAGCACTGGCAATGGTCATCATGCTTTCTAACATCAGTTTATCATCAGGCATGCCTGATGATGCAATACTGCTGAGTAATCCTGCGACAAAAGCATCACCTGCACCGGTTGTATCAACACTATTTACATGGTACGAATCAAACGAAAATGTTTTGCCTTGCCATAATACAATGCTGCCATCTTTACCTTTGGTAATTAATTTTAATGATGCTTCATAGTGTTGTTGTAGTTTATTTAATGCTTCACTCCAATCATTGCTTTGAGTTAACCAAAATAGTTCTTCGTCTGATAGTTTGAGGATATCAGCATCATGACAAAATTGGGTAATGGTGGTGCGCATTTCGTCTTTATTGACCCACATCTGTTCGCGCAAGTTAACATCAAAGCTGATTAGGCCATTTTTAGCGGTAAGCTGTTCAATCGCAATTTTAAGTGTTTGACGGCAGGTGTGGCCAACTAGCGCCAAAGAGCAAAAGTGTAAAATATCTTGGTTAAAATTAGGAATTGTTTGCTGAGATAAAAATTGATCAGCTGAAGGTGAAACCAAAAAAGTAAAACTACGTTCACCGTTTTTTCCTAAATCAACAACCACAGTACTTGTTCGATGATGTTCATCTTTTTCAATGCTTTGACAATCAACGTTATATTGGCGGAATGTGGTTTCCATAAAATCACCAAAAGGGTCATTACCAACACGACCAATAAACGCTGAAGGTAACCCTAATTTTGCAACACCAATTGCAACATTTGCAGGTGCGCCACCAGCACATGCTTTATAATTCATATCACCAAATGGCAATAAATCAATAACGGCATCTCCAAGGGACCAAATTTTAGTAGTATTCATTTTTTTACTCGGTTATAGTTATTTACTGCAGTAATCTAGCATAGAGACAGATTTTTAAATTTTTTTGAATATGTCATCTTTTTACTTTTTAGTAAAGCCATTAATACTTAATCTGTTGTTGAATTTATAATAGTCATTTTTTAAAATCCGCCATAGACTAAATCATTTGACAAAAAATTCATTGTTAACGTTAAAAATATGTGACTATCATCACATATTTTATCGCTAATTTCATTAACAGTTAACGTTAACAATTAAATTAAGATACTATTAAATAAAGGTATCTAATATTGGATAAAAAAGGGGTTTTTATGTCTACTGCTATTGATAAAGCCAATCTAGCTGTTAAAAATTTAGAAAAAGTAATGAATAAACAATATTATCCACATTTTCATTTAGCTCCACCAGCTGGTTGGATGAATGATCCTAACGGTTTGATTTATTTTAAAGGTCAATATCATGCCTTTTATCAGCATCATCCTTATGATGAAAATTGGGGACCAATGCATTGGGGACATGCTGTTAGTGATGATTTAATCACATGGCGAAGGTTGCCAATAGCTATTGCTCCCGATCAAGAATTTGATAAGTCAGGCTGTTTTTCTGGATCGGCCGTAGATAATAATGGTGAGTTATGCTTAATTTATACTGGCCATATTTGGTTGAGTGGCCAAGGTTATGATGAACAGATTCGACAAAGCCAATGTCTTGCAACTAGCAAAGATGGCATTCATTTTGAAAAGCAAGGCACAGTACTTATACCTCAAGACGGAGTAATGCACTTTCGCGATCCTAAAGTGTGGCAACAAGATGGTAAATGGTGGATGGTTGTTGGTCAAAGAACGCCAAATAATGTTGGTCAAGTTTTACTATTTAGATCTGATGATTTAAATGAATGGCAATTGGATCATGTTGTAGTGAGTGATATCGATCCTGATGTTTATATGCTTGAATGCCCTGACTTTTTTTCACTTGGTGAAAAATGGGTTTTGATGTTTTCACCACAAGGGTTGAAAGCAAAAGGTTATCAGTATCGTAATCAATTCCAATCAGGCTATATAGTGGGTAATTGGCAACCTGGGCAGCAATTTTCAATAGTTAAACCTTTTCAAGAAATGGATTTTGGACACGATTTTTATGCACCGCAATCATTTCTTGCCGCTGATGGACGTCGTATTATTTTTGCTTGGATGGATATGTGGCAGTCAGCCATGCCAAGCAAAAAAGATAAATGGGCAGGCGCATTTACACTTCCTCGTGAACTGATTTTAGATCAAGATAATAAAGTCAGAAATCACCCAGTAAAAGAACTTGAAGCTTTGCGAGAAAAGCCAAAATCATTTGATGAAATAACACTTAATAGTGAAATTAAAAATACCAATATTGAGTCAATTTGTTGTGAACTTTGTGTTGAATTTGATCTAAAAGAAAGTGATGCTGAGCGTTTTGGTTTGCAACTTGCTGCCACTGAAAATGGTAAACAAGCAACACTACTATATGTTGATTTACAATCTAATCGTATTATTCTTGATCGTAGTTTATCTGGTCTTGAATTAACTGGTTATCGTAGCGTACCATTACCAGAGAGCCAAAAATTAACTTTACATGTGTATGTTGATGCTTCATCTGTAGAAGTATTTGTTAATGGTGATTTATATAGCCTTTCAAGCCGTATCTATCCAAAATTACCAGCAGAGCGAGTAGTTAATTTATTTGCTGAAAATGGTAGCGCCAAAATAACCAAATTAGATAGCTGGCAGTTAAAATCCATTTATGTGTAATTGATGATTGAATTGATCGCCATTTGGCGGTCAATTTAAGTAAGCTATAATGAATTTCTTTCTAAATAAGGTGATGCTACCTGTATTATCTGTTGTTGGTTTTTGTTATTAATTATATGTAAAGCTGCTTGTTCTCCAATCTCATAATGAGGCAATTGCACTGTTGTCAGGGGAGGATAAAACAGTTCACCAGTACCTACCATGTTATCGTAACCTAATACAGCCACATCAGAAGGAATCTGAAGTCCTTGACCAAGTAAAAATTGATAAGCAACAAAAGCTATTCGATCATTACCACAAATTAATACATCAAAATCAGGTTTTTTATTGCAATGCTGTTTGAGTATATCAACCGTCATCATATATTCTTGAGCAAGATTATCTGATAAAGTTGAGGTATGGTAACTAGTAATCTCATTTAAATTGTAACCCGCATCTAACCACGCTTGCTCAACGGCTTTACATCTAATTTTTCCTGCTAATGTGGTTTCTGATAAGTAGATGCATAATGGTTTTTTATAGCCTTTCTTTATTACCTGTTGCATGGCTTGATATTGACCCAAATAGTCATTTGGAATGTAGCAAGCGAGTTGTTTTGAATCGCTTATGCAATTAGCTAATACAACGTTTTTATCTAATAATTTTTCAGGTAGTTCAATTTTTTTTAATCCCATTGTTGTATAGATGATACCGTCAGGGCGATATGACAGTAGGGTATTAATGGCATGATCGGCATCTTTATCATCAAATAAATTAACAATAAAGGTATTCCATCCATGATTTTGTGCGGTCTTTTCTATGGCTTGTAGTAATTCTACCGAAAATGGTGTCATTGCTGTTTCTAATGCCAAAACACCAATTGCACTTGGTCCTGATTTATCACCACGAATCTTTCTTGCCGATAAGTCAGGTACGTAATTAAGGTGCTTAATAGCTTGTTTAACGCGTTTGTAAGTTTCTTTATTTAATTTTTCAGGATTATTTATTGCGCGTGAAACCGTCATTAATGAAACAGAAGCTAGCTTTGCAACATCCTTAAGTGAAGCCATAGTTAAATCCTCTTGTTTTACAAGATAAAAATGATTATCAACCATTACTATGCATGATGATATCACAAATAGAAATGATAAAAAGTGTGAGGTAAGTAACATTTATGATAATTGGTTCTATCTATTTCGTATCAAATATGGCAATAATGTTAATATTAGCATGTTAACGTTAAACTTATTCGATATTTCAACAATATAAGAGTAATAAACATGAATATGATAAAAAATAGAAACTATTGGTTCTCGTCTGGTTACCTTATTACCTTTTATGCTGCGTGGTCGATGTGGTGGTCTTTTTACGCAATTTGGTTAAAAAGTAAAATTGACTTATCCGGTGAGCAGTTAGGTATTGTTTATGCGGCTAATTCTGCCGCGGCCATGTTTTTCATGATTTTCTATGGCATTATTCAAGATAAATTACAAATAGGTAAAGCGGTAGTGACCTTCCAAAGTATTATCATGGTTCTTATTGGTCCTTTTTTAATTTATGTGTATGAGCCTTTATTAAAAAATGATTTTATTTGGGGTGTTTGTTTCGGAGCACCCGTTTTAAGTGCTAGCTTTATTTCAGGTAGTGCTTTGATTGACTCTTTTATTGAACGTATTAGTCGATTATTTGGCTTTGAATTTGGTCCTGCTCGTTTTTGGGGATCATTTGGTTATGCTGCTGCCACGTTTGTTGCGGGTATTTTATTTGGCATTGATCCTCATATTAACTTTTGGATAGCGTCGGGTGTTGCGGTTATCTTTTTTACCATTAATATGATATTTAAGCCAAAACAATATCAAGCATCACCAACTGAAAATAACGATACTGCTTTAGTAGAAAAAACAACGACTATACCAACAATGGGTGAAATTTTATCGTTGTTTGGTTTGAAAAAATTTTGGTTGTTTGTGTTTTTTGTTATTGGTACTTATAGTTTTTATACTATCTATGATCAGCAGTTATTTCCTAATTTTTATACTGGTTTTTTTGAAAAACCAGAAGATGGCTATCAAATTTACGGTTATTTAAATTCCTTCCAAGTCTTTTTAGAAGCAACTTGTATGATTATTGCTCCTTATTTTATTCACAAAATGGGGGCTAAAAAATCGTTATTAGTTGCTGCACTAGTTATGATTTGCCGAATTGCATTATCTGCAACGTTAGATAATATTTATCTGATATCATCCGTTAAGTTATTTCATGCAATTGAAATTCCATTATTTATTTTAGCGATGTTTAAATATATTGTAGGTAATTTTGATGCTCGGTTATCTGCTACACTTTATTTAGTTGGTTTTAATATTTCATCAAATCTTGGCGTTATTGTGTTGTCATGGTTTGTGGGCAAATTATTTGATAATACAGGATATGCGATAACATTTTATGTGCTTGCTGGTGTTGTTTTGATTACTTCGATAATAGCTATATTTACTTTAAGTGACGAGAAAAAAGCAAAACAACAATAATTTTAAATTAGCTCTAATAATTATAAAAATGGGGACATATAGTTTCCATTTTTCTTTTTATTGATGTTAAATCAATACAATCCTTGCTTATAAGGAAAGTTTGCGAAACAATATTAATAATTTTAGTTAATATGTATAGGGAGTTGTAGTGAACGATAAAAAAATAGCTGTGAAACCCGAAATGTTATGGCAAACCATTCGAAAAGAAGCCTCAGAGTTAGTTGAAAGCGAGCCGATGCTAGCTAGTTATTTCCATGCAACTTTACTCAATCATGAAAATTTGGGTAGTGCTTTAAGCTATATTTTAGCTAATAAACTTGTTTCTCAGGTTATGCCCGCTATTGAAATTCGTGAAATTGCTAGGCAGGCTTATCAAGCGGACCAAAATATTATTCAGTCAGCTATATGTGATATCATGGCTGTTTATATTCGCGACCCGGCCACTAATTATTATTCAACACCACTTCTTTATTACAAAGGATTTTTATCCTTGCAAGCTTATCGAATTGCACATTGGCTTTGGAAGCAAAATCGTAAGTCATTGGCGGTTTTTTTACAAAGCCAAATTGCGATTGTATTTGGCGTTGATATTCACCCTGCGGCAAAAATTGGCTGTGGAGTAATGTTTGATCACGCAACAGGTATTGTGATTGGAGAAACGGTGGTAATTGAAAATGATGTTTCTATTTTACAATCGGTTACATTAGGCGGAACGGGTAAAGAAAATGGTGATCGCCATCCAAAAATTCGTGAAGGAGTGATGATTGGAGCTCATTCAACGATTTTAGGTAATATTGAAATAGGCAAAGGTGCTAAAATTGGAGCAGGATCTGTCGTATTAGATCATGTACCGCAGCATACAACTGTTGCTGGTGTGCCAGCAACAGTTGTTGGTTGTCCAGATTGTGAAAAACCGGCGTTAAATATGGATCAAGATATTTAATTGCTAATAAATGATAAATAAACTTCTATTGAAACGGATCAATGAAGTTTTTAATAAACTGTTACTTAGACTTCAGGTTTACATCCATTGTTGGATATGGAATATCGATATTATTTTCAGTTAATCCATTTTTGATATTTTCAAGCAACTTACCTTTTACTACTCCATAATTTTCATTTAATGTCCAAACTAAAACATTAAAATTCATTGAAGAAGCATCTAAAACATCTAATCGAATGGTAGGCTCTTTTGAAGTTAATATATTATTAGTTTTATCAACAGCTTGTTTTAATACTTGATAAACTTTTTGAATATCTGAGTTATAACTAACATTTATTACCAGATCTAAACGCCTTTCAGGCAAACGTGTATAGTTAATAATATTGGCACTAACTACCTGGCTATTAGGGATCACCACTAGTTCATTAGTGGGTGTAACAATAGAAGTTGAAAAAATTTGGATAGAATCAATAATCCCTTGCTGGCTATTGATAACGACCATTTCACCCACTTTAAATGGACGAAAAATAATTAAAATAACACCAGCTGCAAAGTTAGATAGCGAGCCTTGTAATGCTAAACCAATCGCTAAACCAGCAGCACCGATAACAGCAACAATTGAGGCTGTTTGTACCCCTAATTGACCTAAAACAGCAACCAATGTCACTAAAAAGGTTGCATAGTATGATAAAGCACTGACAAATTTAACAACAGTTGGATCAACATGCCGATTTGTTAATATTCTTTTTAATTGGTTACTAATAAATTTAGCGATGGTTCTACCAATAACAAAAATAATAATAGCAAAGCAAAAATGAGCGATATAGCTAAATACTACCCCATCATATTTTTTGATAAATGAAAGAGTATAATTTAAAAAATCTTCAAAATTCATATTATTATCCTCATCAATAGGTAATAAAAATTTTTTATTAAAGAATTTAATTATGAAATTGGTTAAAGCAGTTGCTTGGTTAATAAATTCCAACGTATATCAAAATTAGTTGTTGGTAGATATTTAAAACCTGAACGAGAATAACGTGCCATCATTCCCTCGCAAAAAGCTAATAATTGGCTAGATAAAATACGTTCATCAGTTATGAAGGCAATACCTTCACGAATTTTTCGCTCACGTAAAACTTGTTTAATTTGAGTTTCAATACGTTCAAATAGTTGGCTAATTCGTTCTTGTAATTGTTCTTGTTCAAACATTAATGCATGCCCCGTCATAATTCTGGTTAATCCTGGATTCTTTTCAGAAAAACCCAATATCAAGGCAAGAATAAGTTGTAACCGAGTAAATGTATTTGATTCTTCATGCATTATCACATTTATACGGGATAACAAGATATCTTCAATATAGACAATTAAACTTTCAAACATTTTTGTTTTACTCGGAAAATGTCGATATAAAGCTGCTTCAGAAACACCTACTGTTGCAGCTAATTTGGCCGTAGTTATTCTTTGAGTGCCTTCATTAGATTCAAGCATTTTTGCCAATGCTTGTAAGATATCTTCTTTGCGATTTCTATTTTTGCTACTCACGATCATTTTTTACCCGAATGTCCAAAACCACCTTCGCCTCGTACTGATTCAACAAATTCATCAACAATGTTAAATTCGGCTTGTACAACCGGAACAATGATTAGTTGAGCAATTCGATCGCCTGCTTCAATCACAAAAGGAGTTTGGCTTCGATTCCAAACAGGAACAAATAGTTGTCCTTGATAATCTGAATCAATCAAACCCACCAAATTACCAAGTACAATACCATTTTTTGAACCAAGCCCTGAACGCGGTAACACTAATGCCGCTAAACTAGGATCAGCAATATGCATTGATAAACCAGTCGGCGTTAAGATAGTTTCTCCTGGTTTTATTTCAGTTGTCTTATCAAACATTGCTCTTAAATCAATGCCAGCTGATCCTTCTGTTGCATATGTTGGTAGTGGAAATTCATTACCTAAACGTTTGTCTAATACTTTTATGTCAATTTTTCTTTTCATCATGACTCACTTTATATCGTGTTATAACAGTTTGAAGTAACTGTGTTGCTAATTGGTTTTTACTGCTTAATGGTAACGTTTGCTCGCCGTTTTTCCAATATACTGTTAACGCGTTTTGATCAGAGTTAAAACCGATAGTTTTATCGGAAACATCATTAGCGCAAATTAAGTCTAAGTTTTTATTGGTTAATTTTTTTAGTGCATAAGCTTTAACATCGTTAGTTTCAGCGGCAAATCCTACCACAAAAGGGCGATGTGTTTTTAGTGCTGCAATATTAGCTACAATATCGGGATTTTTAACTAATTCAATTACAAGTTCATCATTATCGTCTGTTTTTTTGATTTTTTTTGTCTTAATTGTTTTAGCATGATAATCAGAAACCGCAGCACAAGAAATAAAAATAGCTGAATTTTGAGCGTGATTTAATGCTACTTCATACATCTGTTTAGCACTTTTAACATTAATTCGGTTGACATTATTTGGTGTATCTAAGTGAACAGGTCCACTAATTAATGTGACATTGGCACCCATTTGAGCAGCGGCTTTTGCAATTGCAAATCCCATTTTACCTGAACTGTAATTACTAATATAACGAACTGGATCGATTTCTTCGATTGTTGGGCCTGCTGTAATGGTAATTGATATATCTGAAAGTGCTGAGGTTGATTTAAAATAGTGGGTTATTTCCTCAACAATAGTGAGTGGCTCAAGCATACGTCCTGGTCCAACATCACCGCAAGCTTGAAAACCACTGTCTGGACCTAAAATTAAGGTATTTCTTGACGCTAATACAGATAAATTCTGTTGAGTTGCGGCGGCTTTATACATTTGTTGATTCATCGCCGGAGCAATGGCAATTGGCGAAGATGTTGCTAAACAAATTGTTGATAACAAATCATCGGCAATACCATTTGCCATTTTAGCAATAATATTGGCGGTTGCAGGTGCAATTAATACTAAATCTGCCCATTTGGCAAGTTCAATATGACTCATAGAAAGCTCGGCCGATGGATCAAAGAGATCGCTAGAAACCTGATTGCCAGAAACAGCTTGAAGCGTCATTTTAGTGACAAAATGGCTAGCAGAATCTGTCAAAACTACATGCACTTGCGCGCCAGATTTTTTTAAATGGCGAACAAGGTCAGGACATTTATAAGCGGCAATCCCACCAGTAATCCCTAACAAAATACGTTTACCCGATAGACTCATGATCATGCTTCCTTCACACCAAAAATGAAAGCGTTATATTACCACAATTAAGTTAGATAATAAGTAGCTCTTTCGCATTGGCTAATGTTGCATCTGTAATTTTATCGCCGCCTAATAATCTCGCTAACTCGTTTAACCGTCCATTTTCGTTTAATTTTTGCATATCTGTAGTGGTTTTTTTACCATTAGTTTGTTTACTAACAAAATAGTGTTGATTAGCTTGTCCTGCAACTTGTGGTAAATGAGTAACGGTAATTACTTGAGTTGATTGTCCAAGCTGTCTTAATAGTTGCCCCACTTTTGCGGCGGTTGGACCGCTGATCCCAACATCGATTTCATCAAAGATTAAAGCTGGCGTATCCATTTTTTGCGCAGTTAAAACTTGAATTGCCAAAGCAATACGCGATAATTCCCCACCCGAAGCAACTTTAGCCAGTGGTTGGGGGCTTTGCCCTGCATTAGTACTAACTAAAAAAGTGACTTGATCAGCGCCATTTTCATTTAATCGATTTTCGTCAAAAGCAATATCGATACTAAATTGTCCATTAGGCATAGATAATTCATGCATAATAGTGGTTACTTTTTTAGCTAATGTTTTTCTTATCGTTAATCTTTTTTGATGCAATTTTGTAGCAATTTCAACGGCAATTTGATGGTATTTAGTAATATCATTTTTAAGTTGTTCACTTTGTTCATCTTGCTGATTAATTTGTTTAAATTCAGCTAACAAAGTTTGATGTAAATCTGGTAATTCTTCGGGAGAAACATGATGTTTACGCGCCAAAGCAATCTGTTTAGATAGCCGCTGTTCTAATTGCATGACTCGAGCAGGATCGAGCTCTAAACGCTCGCTATAGTGGCGCAGTTCATCACTTGCCTCTTTAATTTGGATTGAGGCTTCTTCTAACATGTTATAAACGCTATTTAAGCAAGGGTCGAGTTCAGCTATTTCTTGAACGCTGTTTTTTACACTACTTAGTAAGCTATTAACATTATAATCATCAGCTTCATCTAATAGCATGACTGATTGTTGGCTAAGATTAATTAATTGTTCACTGTTTGATAATCGTTTGTACTCTTCATCAATTTGTTGAAATTCCCCTTCAATGGGCGAAAATTCATTAAGTTCTTTTAATTGATATTGCAAAAGTTGCATATGTGCATCACGCTCTTGCCTTGTTGTTTCGTATTGCTGGTAAGCCCGTGTTGCTTCTTTCCATTTCTTATAGGCTTGATGCATTTGATCAAGTAGTGTTGGTTCATTCATATAATGATTTAACAACAACTGCTGATAATCACTGCGTAACAGGCGCTGATGCTCATGTTGCCCATGAATTTGAATCAACATTTGCCCCAAATCTTTTAATTGCGAAATAGGAACAGCTCGACCATTAATAAACGCTTTAGAACGCCCATCTTGATTAATTACTCGTCGCAAAATGCACTCATTGCCCTCATCAAGTTGGTTTTCGCTTAGCCAATCAAAAGCCGCTGGCGTATCATCAAGCACAAAACTTGCAGAAATATCAACACGATCAGCGCCATGTCGAATAGATGAAGCATCAGAACGATTACCTAAACATAATCCCAATGCATCAATAGCAATCGACTTCCCCGCTCCTGTTTCCCCCGTAATAGCGGTCATCCCAGTAGTAAAGTCGACAAGAAGTTGATCTACAATAGCAAAATTATTAATAGTTAGTTGAGTTATCATAATAAATTAATACATAAGGCTAGTTATAATATTGGCAGTATAGCAGTAAAAATACTGTAAATAAATACAGGGTTGTGTTTTTGTTTTTTTGGGAGGGGGGAAGATATATAGGTATAAAGTGACTTTTTTATCAATATTGACAGTATTAGATTAATTGATTTATCTTTTAAAAAATTAAATAAAAAGAGAAATAAAATGGGGTTACCTAAAGAATTTAGAGCTGAAAAAATATTAGCATTGGAAAATGAATTTAAAAAATTTGAAGTTGAGTTGTTAGAAAATTTAACTAATGAAGACTTTAAAATATTAGGTATGTATATACAAACTTACAATTTTATTGATTTAAACATTAGGCGTTGTTTTAATATATTAAAAGAAAAGGGAATTTTAATTACAAGCCAAAAAGAATTACATATTATTCCTAATTTAGTTAATAAAATTATATCTTGTCTTTCAGAATTAAATTTAAGCTATGAACAAAGAAAAGAAGCAGAAGAGAAACTTGAAGAAATAAAATTTCGAAGAAACCATAGAAATATTTTTGCTCATTTTGCTGCAAAAAGAATTCCTAATCAAGATGCAATAGTTTTTATGACAAATGACCCAATAGACATGAAAAAGATATTCAAACGAATAAGTCCTTCTGATGCAATTTTTTATGCTATATATGATATTGCTGATATAAGAGGGTTAGTTAACCACATATTATCATATGAAAATTGGTTAGCTGAATTTACTTCAATGATTATTAGAATATAAGGCTCTATTTTAGGGTCAATTTTACTTTGCTTCCACCATCACCTTAACTGTGTGCCCTCTAAAATATTTTTAATATTTTAAACTGCTAACTTTTTATATACAAATCTATTCAACAACTCAACAAATTTGTACAACTCTTAAGGATTTACCATGATAGATCAACTTTACACTTTATCTATCAAATTTTAAAATAACACTAAAATAATATAACACGCTCTATTTGCGCTGAACATTTGTTAATCAAATAATCCGACCTGTTCACCTTTTAAGTTATATTTTTATAAAAAACAT
Source organism: Gilliamella sp. wkB18 (assembly GCF_001690875.1). NCBI lineage: Bacteria > Pseudomonadati > Pseudomonadota > Gammaproteobacteria > Orbales > Orbaceae > Gilliamella > Gilliamella sp. wkB18. Next base: position 6,890 of record NZ_LZHM01000093.1, on the reverse strand, counting down.
CCATAATTCCACACCATTTAACTAAACTTATATAATTACCACCAACCCAACTTATTCTTCTTTTATCCAAAATTACACAGGAGTATAATTTAATTACTTATTTATTTTTTAACTATGGAAAATCAAGTATGTTTGGAAATAAAACAAATCGCCAAGTCATTATTTGGACAACAATCATTGGTGGTTTTATTAGTGCTTTAGTTAAGTGGGGATCCGAGGTTAATATGCCTCCTCGTGTCCCGGGTGAAATATCACCACCAGCGGCACATATCGATGCATGGCTTGGGTGGTTAGGGATTAATTCTCATTCACTTGATTATATTTATCAAACGGCAACTGTTTCTGGTGCGGTAACGCTTTATCACTGGTTATTTAGTTTTGCTTTCGCTTTTGTTTATGTGGCTGGTGCATATTATTGCAACAAAATCCGACTGTGGTATGGCGCAGTTTATGGCACAATTATTACTATCTCTATGCATGGTTTTTTAATTCCATTACTTGGCTTTCGTCACCCTGCTTATGATGCCGAAGGTACTGTTGGTTGGTTATGGAATTTAAATGGCTATGAGCTTTGGAGTGAAATTTTGGGTCATATTTATTGGGGCGTTTCAATTGAAATTTGTATGATTGCCGTTCTTGCCCATTTTTCAAGACCTATCCGTGGTGAGTGGCGTCAATAATTTAAGTTAGAATCATTTAATACTAAATCCTACTATTTAACTATAGTCGGATTTTTTTATTTTATTAGATATAGTTAAAAACTATATTAACCAATAAAAAACTAGAATTATTCAATACCTATTTTTTTTGTTATCTTTTTCATCACTAAAGAAAATGGATAAAAAGGAAAACAAAAAATGAATACTGCTGTTATTGGTTACCCTCGAGTCGGTAAGCTTCGTGAGCTTAAATTTGCAACAGAAGCCTATTTTAAAGGTAATAAAACACAAGCTGAGTTATTAAACGAAGCTAAAGCACTACGAGCTGAGCATTTAAAACAACAAGCGGCTCAAAAAATTGCCTTTATTTCATCTAATGATTTTTCATTCTATGATGCGGTGTTAGATACAGCGTGTTTACTTAATGTTATTCCCAAACGCTACCAAGATTTAGGTTTACCTGAACTTGACCGTTATTTTGCGATGGCGCGTGGTTATCAGGGTGAAAAAGGCGATGTGCGAGCACTCGCTATGAAAAAATGGTTTAACACCAATTACCACTATTTAGTACCTGAAATTGAAGATTCAGTACAGATTAAATTAACAGGCACTAAACCTTTTGAGGAATATCAAGAAGCTAAAGCGTTAGGTGTGCAAACCAAGCCTGTTGTGATTGGTGCATTAACCTTTTTTAAATTAGTCCAGTATTTAGGTAAAAAACAGCTTGTTGATTTTAAAGCCGATATTATTAAAGCTTATCAAGACATCATCCAAAAGTTCACAACGCTTGGTGCTGAGTGGATCCAAATTGATGACCCCATTTTAGTCACTGACCTAAATAAAGATGATATCGCTTTATTTACCGAACTTTATCAAGCGATTTTATCGGTTAAAGGTAACACTAAAGTTGTTCTACAGACCTATTTTGGTGATGTGCGTGATTGTTATAAAGAACTTGTCGCTTTACCTTTTGATGGTATTGGCCTTGATTTTGTTGAAGGTAAACAATCATTAGCTTTACTTGAAAACAATGGTTTCCCTGCCGATAAAGTCTTATTTGCTGGAGTGGTAAACGGAAAAAATATCTGGAAAAACAATTACCAAAAAACCTTAGCATTACTTGGCAAAATTAAACAAAAAGCCGCAAATATTGTAATCAATACTTCTTGTTCATTACTGCATGTTCCTTATACATTGCAAAATGAGGCCAAATTAACCATTCAACAACGCGCTTATTTTGCTTTTGCACAAGAAAAGCTACAAGAACTTGCCGAACTTGGTCAATTATTTAAGGATGCAAATCCTGAAAATAATGCTGCTTATAAAGCTAACCAAACATTATTTACTCGTGAACGTGAGGGCGCAAATCAAGCTGTACGCCAAAAAGTGGCCGAATTAAAAGATTCGGACTTTACTCGTTTACCTGAATTTTCAGTGCGTGAAGCAGCGCAGAAAAAGGCCTTTAATTTGCCACTATTACCAACAACCACGATTGGATCATTCCCACAAACACCTGATGTACGTTTAAATCGTGCTAAATTCAAAAAAGGTGAAATTTGCCTGAACGAATATACTGAGTTTAATCAACAAAAAATTGCGCAGTGTATTAAATTACAAGAAGAAATTGGTATTGATGTGTTAGTACATGGTGAATTTGAACGTAATGACATGGTGGAATATTTTGGTGAAAGCTTAAATGGCTTTGTGTTTACTGAAAAAGCATGGGTGCAATCTTATGGTACTCGTTGCGTTAAGCCACCAATTGTTTGGGGTGATATTTCACGCTCAAAACCGATTACTGTTGCATATTCAAAATATGCACAAAGCCTGACAGACAAACCAGTTAAAGGTATGTTAACAGGACCTGTGACTATTCTAAATTGGTCATTCCCTCGAGAAGATATTTCTCAAAAAGAATCAGTATTCCAAATAGCATTAGCAATTGGTGATGAAGTATTAGATCTTGAAGCAGCAGGTATTAAGATCATTCAAATTGACGAAGCGGCATTAAAAGAAAAATTACCACTGCGTAAAGCCGATTGGAACAGTGAATACCTTGATTGGGCGATCCCTGCGTTTAGATTGGTACATAGCAAAGTGCAAGCAGATACGCAAATCCACACTCATATGTGTTATAGCGAATTTACCGACATTATTAAAGATATTGATGCAATGGACGCCGATGTTATTTCGTTCGAGGCTTCTCGCTCTAATTTGCAGTTGATTGACGTACTTAATGCAAACAACTTCAAAACTGAAGTGGGACCAGGGGTTTATGACATCCATTCACCACGTGTACCACCAGTAGCCGAAATCAAAGCAACGATTGAAAAGTTACTAGCGAAGATTGATAACCAAAAATTGTGGATCAACCCAGATTGCGGTTTAAAAACTCGTGGCGAAAAAGAAGTGGTTGAAAGCTTACAACATTTAGTACAAGCCACTTTAGAAGTAAGAAAAACACTGAATTAAGCACTGTTTTTACAAGGTTGTTGAGTTTTTCATTAACAAAGCAGACTTTGTTTAGCCTTACGTTTCCGCCGCCTATTTGGGCGGCGCAAGTGTCAATAAGGAAAATAAGTGACATAACCAATGGATGAAACAAATGAAAACAAATCTACTATTTAATAAAAAAACCGTGTTCTCCTTTGAGGTTTTTCCCCCTAAAAAAACCTCACCTTTAGAAACAATTTATAGTACATTGCGTGAACTTGGTTATTTTAAACCTGATTTTATCAGTGTCACTTATGGTGCGGGTGGTAGCTTAAATGGTCAAACCACAATTGATATTGCCCACTCAGTCAAGCACACTTATGGCATTGAAAGCGTCGCTCACTTGCCGGGGATCAATTTTGATAAAGCTGAAATGCAAAAAATCCTACACGATCTTAAATGTGCAGGAATTGATAACGTGCTTGCTTTGCGTGGTGACATCAGCCCGAATGTGCAACCTAAAGATGACTTTCGCTTTGCCAGCGAACTGGTGACATTTATTAAAGAAAACAGTGATTTTAACGTGATTGGTGCATGCTATCCCGAAGGACACCTTGAAGCAGCAACACTAAAACAAGATCTGATCCATTTAAAAGAAAAGGTCAATGCAGGTACTGATCAACTTATTTCACAGCTATTTTTTGATAATGACTACTTTTATACATTTTTAGATAAAGCTCGCGATATTGGCATTAATGTTCCAATAGAAGCTGGCATCATGCCAGTGACCAATAAAAACCAAATTGAACGTATGGTATCGATGTGTGGGGTAAATTTACCTAAAAAATTCAAACAAATGATGGAAAAATACGAATACCACCCAGAAGCATTTCGTGATGCCGGTATTGCTTATGCAATTGATCAGATTGTTGATTTGGTTTCACAAGATGTCGATGGCATTCACTTATACACCATGAACAATAGTTACATAGCGAGACGCATTAGCGAAGCAGTATCAACATTGCTAGTAGTGCCAAAATCGGAATAGCGATGGTATAAAGATAAAGTGTGTTGTTTGGAGTACTATGGCGTTGTTATGGACAAGCTAAAATTGGTTGCGGGGGCTGGATTTGAACCAACGACCTTCGGGTTATGAGCCCGACGAGCTACCAAGCTGCTCCACCCCGCGTCAAAGAAGTGGATATATTATAGCAATAAAATAATAAAGCAATACTTTTTTTACTAAGAGTTATATTTTTAAACATTCTTGAGTAAATATGGATTATTTTTTTACATAAAAAACCTAGCCATACTAAAATAACAATTTCCATATAAATTTTTGATTTTAAGTAAAAGTATTAAAACAAAAATTTAAGGAAAGGCGATTTCAATGATAATGATTATCTTAAATTGCTCGATGATTTAACAGTGTAGTTTGCTGATGAGAATTTTCCTATTCATTCTTATCCTGAATTTTATTTAACTGCAATGCGTAACAATGAAAATGCGATAATTGGATAATGCCACCTTATTATCCAATTATCAATGACAAAAATTTACTTTAAAATTTATTAAACAACTTTGCGAACAACTTGGTTCAAGTATATCTTTTCACAAAGACCTCATTAAGCAATATTGAACACAATTTGAAGAGCAATTTCCAAACAATAATGTAATTGATTAATGGGTTAGCTCCGCCTTGCAGCAATTAAGAGATAAAGGTTATTTGTTATTTTTAAAAAAAGAAAATACCAACTGTTAAGTAATGATACTGACTATAAAACTCAAGATTATTTTAATAACCAAGATATTACTGAATCCTTAATCATAAAACGATCTTATACCCATATTCAGTCAGTTTATCCAGGTAATGGGGGTATCTTACCTGCTAGTGAACTGATGGCTGTATCAGAATGTCTAACACATCACTATTAAAGTCATCAATCACATTTATGGTGTGATTAGATAGTTACAAATTAAAGATGAAATCATCTCATGGAATTTAGGTATCTGAATTCTTTTCAGCTTTAATACTGTCAATGCATCAAAAAGCATTTATTTCTTCCTTCCCATTTGTTTTAAAAAAACTTGCTGCTATATAAACAGTTCAGGCAGAGTAATTTCATGATAATCAATCTGAAATTGCTTGGATATTTGTTGGATAATCGCCGTTAAGCGTAAGTAATGTCGATGGCTGAAACCGGGATAGATATGGTGAGTTAGGTGTAAATTGAGCCCGCCTAACCAGTATTCTATAATAGGATATTTTAATCGCCAATTAAGCGCCGTATTAAGTACATGTTGTGTTGAACCATGTGGCATAAGCCCATCAGTGGGCGCTAGGTAAAAATTGGCTTTTTCCCTGTGGGTACCAAGAATCAGTATTATAAAGATCATTGAAGAGCACAGTTGACTTAGCCCATAGGTGATGAGAATAAATCCTACACTGAATTGAGGACAAATAACTAAAGAAAATGGGAGTTAATCGAGCAGATAAGAGTGAAATTTATACAATCATTTGAGGTAGGAACTATAAGAGTAGAAAAAGCTATTTGTAATCAATTTGGTACTAGATTTTTTGATAGTGAATATGCTAGACCTATGGGACAATATTTATTTGAAACTTTTACTCCACAAACAAGCAGAGCAAATTTAGCTTTACCTCCTGTTTAAAATAAAATGGAAGGAATCAAGCAATGGAAAATAAAAGAAGGTACGACCATAATTATTAGTAAAGCGACACCTCAATTGAAAAAGGCGCTCAATATATTGGAAGGGCAGAACAAATTTTTGTATTAACACATTGGAAGTTTAGATGTTTATTATAAAAGTTGAAGAATTATGAAAAAAGTAAGTGAAGAAAAAAAAGCCTATGTAAAAAAGCTTTGCGAAGAAGGCATTAATAGAATTGATAATATTTTTAAGAATTATTCATTTGATGATGAGTATGAAAATATACCTGTTGGAGCTTTAAAAAATGTTAAAGATGAATTTATTAAAATGCTCAATACTCTCGATAAGAGGCAATATGCACCTATTTACCCTAGATTTTTATTAGATTATCCATCAAGTGAATTAAGAACTTACTTTATTCATATAGCAAATGAATATGATAAAAAAACATAAAACTTCAAAAGCATACTTTACTGATCGTTTTTTATTATGACAACGAGTAACTAGACGGGCTTTATTATAATCCTGAAACCGGCTTATATATTAGCCAAGATCCGATAAGGTTATCAGGAAACAACCCGAATTTTTATGCGTATGTGCATGATTCGAATACGATGGTTGATGTGTTCGGGTTACTGAATGAATTTGAGATAGCAGGTTATGGTAGTGCACTGCATGCTAAAGATGGATTGTCTGCTCATGAACTACTTCAAAACGCATGGTTACGTAATAATGGCGTTGTTAAAGGCCGAATGTCTAGCATAGCTAAAACTAATCCAGCTATGGCTCTTCAAGAAAATATGATGCATAAAACAATTTCTAAACTACAAGCAAAATATGGTTTACATAATCCAAATATATTAAAATCCCAAACGGCGATACAAAATATCAATAGAAATACAGCAATAACTAGACGTGGCATATATGAAGATTTAGTTAAAAATAGAGGTTGGGATCCTTCTAATGCTAAAGATTTTGCAACTAAAAAAGCTTTAGAATTAAGAGAAGAAGCTATAAATTTTGCTAAAAAGAATAATTTAATAAAATGTAATTAAATATGAATTTAACAGCTAAAATTAGTCAAGATACTAAAGAAAACATAATAGGTAGAATTGGAGGAAATAT
>NZ_LZHM01000092.1:0-698 GCF_001690875.1 Gilliamella sp. wkB18 | reverse complement strand
ATCTGTTAGGTCAAAGTTAAATTTAACCCGGTAGCGCCCTTGGGTATCAATATAGCCATAGGTGTCATTATCGGGACTGGTGACCCGTGCCGGTAAGGTGCCACTGACTTGTGGCCAAGCAAGGGGCGCTGGGCGATACGGTTTTAATACCTTAAAAGGTATCGCAGTAAAACTGAGCTGGTAAGCATCAGTGCGGCTGCCGCTGCCCGTAACACTTAAAATAATAATGCCTTCATCAATATCAATCAGGGGGGCGCCATTAAGGCTAATGAGTTGCCCAGGAGCAAGGTTATAACGGTTGCTTTTGCCTCGGATAATTATTTGTTCACTGATTGCTTGTTCATGGCGAATACGTGCGTACCAATTGCCACTTTCTGGGGTGCTATTAAGGTGGTAATCATTATCCTTATTTTGTGCATCATCGTTATTATCGCTCCCCCCCTCATTTTGCTCGCTTTGAATATTTTTATAAATTTTGTTGGGGCTATTTTTTTGACTACCTGAACTGACGCTGGCACTACCTGCATATTGATAGTGCTCGCCATAACGGTAGTCGGTGCCGTTAGTGGTGCGGTCATCGGGTTGGCTATTGACCTCGCCAAGTAAGTTGGCTTTGGCATCACGGTAGTTGTAATCTTTCACTTTAACCGATGATGCCACCGTTTGGCTGTGCATGCTAATATCCCAAACGCTTTCAG
>NZ_LZHM01000091.1:0-36558 GCF_001690875.1 Gilliamella sp. wkB18 | reverse complement strand
TGAAGGTGGTGCTCATTACTATAGTATTTCTTATGATGGTACGTTGCGCTTAAAGATAGGGCTTAGTGGTGCTTATGTTCTGTAATATTGTTTTAATTCATTAGATTACTGTTAAGTTTAAGATTTTCGGGGTAAAAAAGTGTTTCCATACTTACTGTCATACCAATATACAGCTGATACAAGTCATAAGCCGAAGCAGTGACAGAATCGATTAACAAATTTTAACTAACAGGTAATAACTGATGAAAACACAAATCAAAAAAGTCTTAATATTAGGTAGTAGTTTACTGATGTTATCGTTACTGATAGGGTGCGATTTTACCGATTATAAAACGCGAATTCAAAGAGAAAACGATATTAATAACCCAACAGGAAATAAAAAATCTTGCTTAAGGGTCGGTAAGGTTTATGAAGATATGTATCCTTATACTATTCACTATGTTGAAGGCGAAATTGATCCGAAAGAGCCTTATGATAAAGTAAAACAAAATAGAAGATTGAACTTGAAGCTATCCCTCTATGCTAAAGAGGGATTATTTACCGAAGAGCTGGTTGGTCATGACGGCGATAAGCCTCTGTACCGTTATAATTTAACGGAAGAAGGTCGTAAATACGTAGATTGGTGGGGGGGGACTAACTTCTGCTTTGGTCGGGTTGTAGTTGATAGGATTACAGAGGTTGATAATCAACTTAAAGGTATGAGAATGGTGTCATTCCGTTACCATATGGAAAATGTGCCAAATTGGATAAAAAATAAGGATATTTATAGCTTGTATCCTAATTTTGATGGTCTTGAAGATGTCGTAACAGGTAAGGATCTTGCCAGAGGGACTCATTATTATAATGTTAATGATTATGGTGAATTAAAGCTAAGAAGGGCTAAAAGTGGCGGTTATATTTTATAAAATTATTTTAATTTATTAGGTTATCGATTTTTTTAAAAGTGATTTGTGCGTTCAATATTGGTTGGTTAAATTACTTTTAATAGGTTAAAACGTTAATTACAACAACAAGCAAAAGGATAATATATTAATATTGTATCTTGCTAATAAGGAGATGATTTGTACGATATGATATTTTGTATAAAATAGATTAATAGATTTTTATAAGTAAGAGAATTATAAAGGAAATAAAAATGAGTAAGTTAAAAGGGGTAATTCGTTTAGGGGATTCAACAGATCATGGTGGAAAGGTTATTACTGCATCGTCAACGATGAAGGTTTTAGGTAAACCCGTTGCTCGAGTAGGTGATTTAGTTAGTTGTCCTGTAAAATATCATGGTGTTAATCCAATCATTGAAGGTGAATCAACTATTACCGATCAAGGTCTACAAGTAGCTTTAGATGGTCATAAAAGTGCTTGTGGTTGTTCTTTAATATCATCAATATCAGAAGTAGGGAAAGGCTAATGTCTATAGATTTAACCTCACTGCCAAAGCTAATGCCCGAACCCAAAAAATTAAATTTAAGATTATGGGCGTTTTTGTTGGTTGCGTTCATATTTATTGGCGCTGTCATTACAGTAGCTACCAGTTTTTTTTATCGTATCCCAAATGCTCTATTTTTATCGGGGATTTTTGTTTTTCCTGTGCTTATTTGGGGTGGGCTTTTTTTGTACCGTTTTTATGCTCATAGTTATTGTAAAGCTTATAATAATGAATGGAATTTATATCGAGAACAACGCAAAGAGGAGATGATAAATGATGGGCAAAGAGGTTTATCCGTTTTAGGGTATTTGCTCGTTACACAATACGGTAAATTAGGCAATGCAGCAAATATCATTGATAACAAATTTTTAATGACATCGAAGCTACATCCTAAAAGTAGTATTGTTGTGCCTCATACCACTTTACCTATAAATGATGATTTAAAAAATGAAAATTTTAGTGATCGTTTACAATTGATATTTACAGACTGGGAAAAAGAAATCAAAGCTAAATTGGATCAAGTTCCAACCAATTTAAATTTGCATGTGCGATTATTTATAGATGCAGGTATTTCTGAGGAGCAAATTAATACGTTATGGACAAACACATTAGGAAAATTGGTTTCTAATCCAACTAGTTTGGTGATTGAAGCGCCAAGCCGTTCATCGACATTTATTGAATCATGGTTAGATGACAAAGAGCATGATAATGATTTACTGTTAGTGATAAATGCGCATATGTTTTTTTCTCCAGAGAAAAATCAAGGTGAATTTGCTTCATGGCTTTTGTTAGCGGGTGAAAAGGCAGATATTGGAGCTTTGTTGGATGATCAATCCTCATTAGTAAAAGTACACCGCAGTGAACAAACTTCGTCATTAAATCAAACTATTGATAATGCTTTATTATGGGGTAGCGCTAATAAAGCAACTTATGGCGATGTATGGTATAACGGTGTATCTTCAGCGTTAAAAAATGATATCGTTAATCATTTTAACCAAATTGAATTTAAGCCGCAAAATATGGTGAATGTTGAAAGTGCCATTGGCTATGCGGGACTTTGTTCATATTGGTTAGGTTTGTCTTTAGCTATTGAGAATGCTGTTAATTCTAAAAATAATCAGTTAATAGTTATAGGAAAACCAAAAGTTGCAGCTTCAGTAGTTTCATATTTGCAGAATAATATTACAAGCAGTAGCGATAATGGAAATGTCTAACTCAAGACAAATCACTACACAATCCAAATAAAAAATTTGGATTAACAGCTGAAGTTATTATCCTTGCTTAAGTGTGGTCAAGTAAGTTAATTGGCATAAAATATTTTGGTAGGGAGCCAAATCAAGTGATGACGACAAGGATGTGCGATATTTATGGTTCATCAAATGCCAATTAATCAAACGTGTGGAATCATGCGGTGATCAGCACTTGGGCAGCAGCACGCTTATCTTAATATCTATTTACAATAAAGATTCTATCCTAACAATCAGGATTTTATATCAATCAATGGATATTTACCTTGAATATCTAGAATTTTAAGCATATAAATAAAAATCTTTGAAATTAATTCGTTCCGAATTTTGATGTTTTAATTCTTATTAAGTGAGGTTGATATGAAGCTTCGTAAAGTGATGATTATCGGTGTTGGTAATGTTGGTTCAACAACGGCTTATACTTTGGTTAATCGGGGAATTTGTGAAGAAATTGCCCTTGTTGATCTCAATAAGGATTTGGTTTATGGGCATGCGCAAGATTTATTAGATGCCGCAGCTTATCGACAAAATATGGTTAAAGTTAGCTTACGCGAATCAGCTGATTGTGCTGATATTGATATCGCAATTATCACTGTTACCTCAGGCATTGCTCAAAAAAGTCGAGCAGAAGAACTTGCTGGAACCTCTAAAATCATTGATAGCATAGTTCCTAATATGATGAAGAATGGTTTTAAGGGGATATTTTTAATTGCAACCAATCCTTGCGATGCCATTACATATCAAGTCTGGAAACTATCTGGCTTACCTCGTCACCGAGTGATTGGTACAGGGGTATGGCTTGATACGGTACGTTTGCGTCGATTATTGGGCGAAAAAATGGATATTGGTCCACAAAGCATTGATGCTTTTATTGTCGGTGAACATGGTGATTCACAATTTCCGGTTTGGTCTCATTCATCAGTTTATGGTATTAATCTTAATCGTTTAGACAAAAACAAAATTGATTTTGATGATATTGGTTTAAAAGCTAAAAATAAAGGTTTTGAAATTGTTAATTATAAACAATGTACTGAATATGGTATTGCCAGCACCATTACAGAAATCTGCCAGCATATTTTTACTAATAGCCATCGAGCTTTGGCTTTAAGCTGTATTTTAAATGGTGAATATGGTTATAAAGATGTTGCTATTGGTGTTCCTACAATTTTAGATCAACATGGAATTAAAAAAATTATAGAACTCGACTTTACCGAAAACGAAAAACAGCTTTTTGAAAAAAGTATTAATATTATTAAAGGTTATATTCATCAAATTAAATAACGGATAGTAAAAATATGCTAATACCTTTTATTATAAGGCGCTAGGAGTGTTTGGGGGCGGTAGGGTTTCGGACGTGATTGCAGTAGCTGTTTTTAGCTTTAAATTTAATACGCCCGAAACTTAACTAAATTAATCAATCTTACTGTTTTATTTAACCTTAATTTGTTAAAAACAATTTAAGCGATGGGTTATACGTTTCGTTATGAAACGCATAACCTAATTCGGTTAAGTGTTGGTTAAACAGGTTAATGGTTGATTCGGCTATTTCAAATGCCGCAAGTACACGACCATAATCGGTACCGTGGCTACGATAGTGGAACATTGATATATTCCAATTAGTGCCTAACGTTTGTAAGAATTTTAGTAGTGCTCCTTGCGATTCAGGGAACTCAAAACTGTATACTTGTTCTTGAAGTGGTTTGCAAGGCTTGCCACCAATCATGTAGCGTACGTGAAGTTTTGCCATTTCATCTTCAGTAAGATCAACAACAGGGTAATTTGCAGCAGTGAGTTCTTGCATGATTTCATCTTTTTCGTTACTTTTTGCGATTTTAACACCCACAAAAATACAAGCTGATTTTTCATCATGATAGCGGTAGTTAAATTCGGTCACAGCTCGCCCACCTAATAGCTGGCAGAAATTTAAAAAACTGCCTTTCTTTTCTGGGATGGTGACGGCTAATAACACTTCACGTTTTTCGCCTAATTCACAACGTTCTGATACATAGCGTAAGTTGTGGAAGTTTAAATTCGCGCCTGATAATATGTGAGCAAGGCTTTCGCCACTGATGTTGTGCTGTTCTACGTATTTTTTTAGCCCTGCTAGTGCTACTGCGCCAGATGGTTCAGCTATTGCACGCACATCGTCAAATAAGTCTTTCACTGCTGCGCAAATTTCGTCGCTATCCACGGTAATAATATCATCAATATATTGTTGGCAAAGTCTGAATGTTTCATCGCCAATTCGTTTGACTGCAACGCCTTCAGCAAAGAGTCCGACACGCTCTAAATCAATAGGGTGACCTGCTTCTAATGCAGCTTTTAAGCAAGCTGAATCTTTAGGCTCAACCGCAATAACTTTGATTGATGGCATGATTTGTTTGATTAATACTGCAATGCCTGCGGCAAGCCCACCACCACCAACAGGTACAAAGATTCGGTCGAGTTTGGCATTTTGTTGTAATAGTTCCATAGCAATACTGCCTTGCCCAGCAATTACTAGTGGATGATCAAATGGTGGAATGAAGATGCGATTTTGTTCTTTAGCCAGTTCCATTGCTTTGGCTTTGGCTTCGTCAAAATTGGCGCCATAAAGTAATACTTCACCCCCAAAACTTTTTACAGCTTCAACTTTGATATCCGCTGTGGTAAGAGGCATAACAATTAAGGAGTTAATACCTAATTTGCTTGCTGAAAAAGCCACACCTTGCGCATGGTTACCTGCTGATGCAGCAATAACGCCGCATTTGCGTTCTTCTTCACTTAAGCTGGCTATCATGGCTTGTGCACCACGAATTTTAAAGCTGTGGACGAGCTGGCGATCTTCGCGTTTGACAAAAACTTGATTGTGTATTCTTGCCGATATTTTTTCCATTTTTTCAAGTGGCGTTACTTCTGCCACATCGTATACGGCGCTACAAAGCGTTGCTTTTAAATAATCTGCACCGGTAAGTTGAGTATTTTCTTGTTTCACAATTAGCCACCTAATTTACTTTTATCTCGTACGGCACCTTTGTCTGCGCTTGTTGCTAAACTGGCGTAAGCTTTAAGCGCAAAAGAGACGTAACGATCTCGATTATGAGGGGTAAATGCTTTTTCACCTCGTTCTAGTTCTGCAATTCGTCGGCGTTCAAGTTCAGAAGTTGGGACATCTAGTACTAATTTACGATTTGGGATATCAATATCAATAATATCGCCATCACGAACAAGACCTATAACGCCGCCATTTGCTGCTTCTGGAGAAATATGACCGATCGATAAGCCAGAAGAACCACCAGAAAATCGTCCGTCTGTTATTAATGCACATTTTTTGCCTAGTCCCATGGATTTTAAATAACTGGTTGGGTAGAGCATTTCTTGCATACCCGGTCCACCTTTTGGTCCTTCATAAATGATGACAACCACATCGCCTGCTTCTACTTTACCGCCTAATATGCCATCAACCGCATCTTCTTGGCTTTCAAATACTTTTGCAGGCCCTCGGAAAATTAAATTTTCAGCGGCAACGCCTGCAGTCTTAACAATTGCGCCATCTAGTGCAACATTACCATATAGTGTTGCAAGTCCACCGTCTTGACTATAGGCGTGAGCTTTATCACGAATACAACCGTTTACACGGTCATCGTCAAGTGAATCCCAATAACAATCTTGTGAAAAAGCTTTAGTGGTACGAATACCTGCAGGTCCACTACGATACATTTTTTTTACTGCTTCGTCAGTAGTTTGAGTTATGTCGTATTTGGTGAAAGTTTCTTGTAATGTTAGTCCTAGAACGTTGTGTACATTGCGATTTAGTAGTCCGGCTTTATCCAGTTCAGACATAATTGACACAACGCCACCAGCTCGGTGAACATCTTCCATATGATATTGCGCAGTACTTGGTGCTACTTTACATAAATGTGGAACTTTACGCGATAATCTATCGATATCTGACATGGTAAAGTCGATTTCGCCTTCTTGTGCAGTGGCTAACAAATGTAATACGGTGTTGGTCGAGCCACCCATAGCAATATCTAACGACATAGCATTTTCATATGCCGCTTTTGTTGCAATAGATCGTGGTAGGTAAGATGCATCATCATGTTCATAATAACGTTTGGTGATTTCAACAATGCGTTTAGCTGCATTTAAAAAGAGTTGTTCACGTTGTTTGTGAGTGGCGATAAGTGAGCCATTGCCTGGTAATGAAAGCCCTAATGCTTCGGTTAAGCAGTTCATGGAGTTAGCCGTAAACATGCCAGAGCAAGATCCACATGTTGGGCAGGCTGATTCTTCGATGGCTTTGCTATCAGCATCACTTACATTCGGGTTAGCGCTTTGAATCATGGCGTCAACTAAGTCTAATTTAATGATTTGGTCAGATAGTTTAGTTTTGCCAGCTTCCATTGGTCCACCTGAGACAAAAATAGTTGGGATGTTTAAACGCAGCGATGCCATTAACATACCCGGGGTGATTTTGTCACAGTTTGAGATGCAGATCATGGCATCTGCACAGTGCGCATTAACCATATACTCGACAGAGTCAGCAATGAGTTCTCTTGAAGGAAGCGAGTAAAGCATTCCACCATGTCCCATGGCAATACCATCATCAACTGCGATTGTATTGAACTCTTTGGCTATACCACCCGATGCTTCAATTTGTTTGGCGACTAGCTGTCCAATGTCTTTTAGGTGGACATGACCCGGTACGAATTGAGTAAATGAGTTAACCACAGCTATGATAGGTTTACCAAAGTCTTCATTTTTAACGCCAGTTGCACGCCATAATGCGCGGGCTCCTGCCATATTCCTTCCTTCGATGGAAGTGGCTGATCGATATTTAGGCATTTATTGCTCCCAATTTTTTTATGCAAGCGACTGATATTTATTGGTACATAATTTTATTAAATAAATTATTTTTTAACCCATTTTCTGCCGAGCTAGCCGGCAGGTTTGGGAACTTTTTATTTAACTGGATCTAACCATCCGTATTTATCTTCAGTTTTACCGTTAAATAAACCGAAGAATGTTTGTTGGATTTGTTTGGTGATTGGACCACAACGACCAATGCCAACTTGAATGCGGTCAACGCTACGTACTGGTGTAATTTCAGCTGCAGTGCCTGTCATAAATACTTCGTCAGCTAGATAAAGTGATTCGCGTGATAATGTTTGCTCGCGTACTTCTATGCCAATGTCACGTGCTAGTGTTAGCACTGCATCACGGGTAATACCTGGTAGCGCAGAAGACGATAGAACAGGGGTATATAAAATGCCATCTTTTATGATAAATAGGTTTTCGCCCGCACCTTCTGATAGGTGACCATGTACATCTAACGCAATACCTTCTTGAAAGCCATTGGCTCTTGCTTCAGATCCGATTAATAATGACGACAAATAGTTACCGCCCGCTTTAGCTGCTGCGGGAATGGTGTTTGATGCAACCCGATGCCACGATGAAACCATGGCATCAATACCTTGATCTAAAGCTTCTTCACCAAGATAGGCACCCCATGGAAATGCAGCTATCATGACATCGGTTTGATAACCAGCAGGCGGGTTTACTCCCATGCCGACATCCCCTACAAAAACAAGTGGGCGAATATACGCACTTTTTAAATTATTTTTTTTGATAGTTTGGCGAGTTGCTTCCATAATTTCTTCAAGAGAATAAGAAACAGGAAAACGATAAATTTTGGCTGAATTTAATAGTCTTTGTGCATGTTCTTTGTGGCGAAAAATAGCAGGACCTTTATGTGTATTGTAACAGCGGACGCCTTCGAAAACGGATGTACCATAATGCAACGCATGTGACATTACATGTACTTTTGCATCAGCCCATGGAACCATTTCGCCATTAAACCAAATATAATCAGATTTTGCTGTAGAACCCATTTTTTATTCCTCTTTGATTTTACTTTTTGTTAAGCTTGTATTTGCGCTATATCTTTAATATTAACGGTCAAATATGTACTATAGTTTTAAGTTTGTTTAACATCTAATACTTTGATTAGCACCAATTTAACTAGTTGTTATAAATAATGATTGCCTGTTAAATGATTATGCTTCAATTGATATCACATCCACTAATTTAGCAACTTGATTTTGTAATGTTGATATCGCTCTCTCTGTTGCAAGTGTTAATGATAAAATGAATGTATGATTATCAATTGTGTGCATTTGCATTTTTTTTATATGTCCACCACGATGACGAATAACTCGTAAGATACGTTCAAGTGTTCCTAATTTATTATCCGCTTTTATGGTCAATTGATATGGTGTTTCACTCATCGCTTACTCCTTACTACTTTTATCTAGCATATTTTCATTAGCTGCACCGGGGGGAACTAATGGCCAAACGTTTTCTAATTCATCAATACGTACATGTAAGAGATATGCGCTCGATGAATTGAATAGATTATTTAGTGCTTCTTCAATTTCTGATTTTTTGTAGATAGTTTGCCCCGGAATATCAAACGCTTTGGCTAACATGATAAAGTCTGGGTTATCTGATAAGTTGGTTTCGCTATACCTTTCATTAAAAAATAATTCTTGCCATTGACGAACCATGCCCAAACGTTGGTTATCAATTAAAATTATTTTTATCGGTAGGTGTTTGCGTTTAATTGTGGTGAGCTCTTGGATATTCATCATGAAAGAGCCATCTCCGGATATGCAAATAACACAATCATTTGGTCTTGCCATTTGAGCCCCAATAGCTGCAGGTAGTCCAAATCCCATCGTTCCAAGACCACTTGATGTAATAAAGTTTTGTGGATGATTAAAATGCATGTGTTGGGCTGTCCACATTTGATGTTGTCCAACATCTGTTGTGATAATGGTGTTTGCTGATTTACGCTCTGAAATTGTTTTTAATAATGCTGGAGCATAAATCGCTTCTCCAGGGTGATCATAACGCGTTGGATGACTAGATTTTAATTTGTCTATCCTTTTGTGCCATGCTTCAATCGATACTTTTTGGTGAAGTTGTGGAAGCACTTGTTTTATATCACCTTGTAGTCCCAAATGGGTTTGGCGTAGTTTATTAATTTCGGCTTGGTCGATATCGATATGAATCACTTTAGCATGGCGTGCAAATTCATTAAGGTTACCTGTTACTCGGTCATCAAAACGTACACCTAATGCAATTAATAAATCACATTCCTGCACTGCTAGGTTAGCCGCTTTTGAGCCGTGCATGCCGATTAATCCTAAGTAATATGGGTTATTAATATCTGCAACACCTAAACCTTTTAAGGTTGAAACGCTCGGAATTTGCGTTAATTCCATGAAATCCTTTAATTCGGTAATCGCACCTGAAAGCCCAACACCACCACCAATATATAGCATTGGTTTTTGGGCTTGAGCCATCATCTTTTGGGCTAGTGTTATATCATCATGCGAGATAGAAATTTGTTTATCGAACTTAAGTGAAGTTTGGTTAAAATGAGGTTTTAAGAAAGAAGGTGATAAATGTTGTTGGTAATCTAAGTCTGCTAATTGTATGTCTTTTGGTATATCAATTAATATTGGTCCTGGTCTGCCTGAGTTGGCTATATAAAACGCCTCTTCTAAGGCATTGGGCAAGTTTTGTGGTTTATCTATTAAGTAGCTGTGTTTGGTACAGGCTAGCGATAAACCTAAAACGTCGACCTCTTGAAAGGCATCGGTGCCAATTAGTTTATTGGGTACTTGACCTGTTATGGCAATAATAGGAACAGAATCGATTAAAGCATCTGCTAGTCCTGTAATGATGTTGGTTGCTCCTGGACCAGAAGTGGCAATGCATACGCTTATTTTGCCGGTGGCACGTGCGTAACCAATAGCGGCCATTGCCGCACCTTGTTCATGACGACAAAGTACATGTTCAATTCCACCATCATAAAGCGCATCATATAGAGGCATAATTTGTCCACCAGGATACCCAAAAACGGTGGTAATGCCTTTTTCTTTCAAGGTTTTTACTATCCACTGTGTTCCTAACATTTATTCCTCGCTTGTTCTATTCAATTATGTATTGGCTATAAAAAAACCCCCGCTTTTTTGGGGCGGGGGTTTTGGGTTATGTGTTAACCTTTTTTAACTCAAAAACGCCCCTGCGCAGGAATAATGACCACGCTGATAATAGTAATGAGGGCGATGTTGAGTAGAAAATTCATAATAATTTGTTCTATTTTTTATTATTTTTAAAACAGTGTTCTAATAAAATACTCGCTTTAAAAAAAAGTGCAACATTTTTATTGCGTTTCTAATAATTTACTGAATGTAAATTAAAAAATTTAATTTTGCATAAGTTTTATATCAATTTTAATCAATTAAAGTATAATTTTTAAGTGGTATTTTGTTAGATATTGATGTATAAATGTTGTTCAGTTGCAGTTCAAAGCTATCAATGGCTAATTTTATAAACACTGCTAAAAGAACCAGCTATCAGATATTGAAAGGGCTAAATATGAAAAGGTGGAAGGTAACAGCTTTACTTACATTGATTTGTATTTTAGTGGGTTGTGATAATTCTTCTAAAACGACATCAAGCAATTCAAAAAATATTAAATCCGATTCATCTAGTCACAATAATGATGTTGATGTTTCTCAATATTCTGTTATTAATCCAGTGAAAAAAAACTTACCAATAGAAATTGATGAGTTGACAACCTTGTTTGATATTTTTGCCGAAAAAAATAGGATTAACTATCAATATAGGGTTAAAAATACACCAACTCAAGCTTTATTATTGCCTAGCACACTTGAAACTATACGTAATAATTTACTTTCAGATTATTGCCGAGATACCCCTGAAATAAAGACGTTAAAAAATATTTTTCCTAATGGCGCGAATTATCATTATTATGTTGATAATGAAGAAGTCATTATTGTTGAGTTGAAATTATCGGATTGCCAAGCTAAGACTAAGTAGATTTTTAATCTAAAAATAGTAATGTGATTGCTTTTTTATGAATTTAACCATCTTTAATATGACAGTATAAGTTTATAATTTTTAGTGCCCTAATTGGTTATAAACTGGCTAACTCTACGTTTATTTGATACACTATTGTCGGTGCAAGATTATGCAACACCAATGGTTTGGTATTATATGAATTATTGACCTCACCAAGCCAATCAAGGAAAGCCACCGTAATTACTTATTGAATCTTTAATTATATTGAATTTACACAAGTTTATATTTGATTAAAGTTTTGGTTTTTTACACAACTATTCGACACTCTTTATTCAAAATATTTTAGGATTAATTGTTATATAGCAACAAGGTTTTACTATTAATTGATGTTATTTAAGTTTTATTGGGTTTAAAACATATATGCCTAACTTAGGAGAAAATTATGAGTAAACAAACCTGTAATCCACTTACAAAATATTATCATGATAAATTTCCGAAACAGAAACAAGCTGCACCAGGGTTACAATGTGAAATGGACCCAGTACCAGATTGTGGCGAGAAAAGCTATCAAGGGCATCAGCGATTAGAAGGTAAAAAGATGCTTGTTACTGGTGGCGATTCAGGTATTGGTCGAGCAGCGGCGATTGCTTATGCAAAAGAAGGGGCTGATGTCGCTATTAATTATCATCCTGATGAGCAAAAAGATGCTGAGGATGTGGCTAAAATTATTGAGAAGGCAGGACGTAAAGCTGTTTTGATTCCTGGTGATTTGAGTGATGAAGCTTTTTGTAAAAAAATGGTGGATGAAGCACATAATAAACTTGGGGGATTAGATAATCTGACTTTAGTTGCCGGCAAACAAACCTCTGTTGCAGATATTATGGACTTAACTACCGAGCAAATTAGGAAAACTTTCGAAATTAATGTATTTTCACTATTTTGGACAACTAAAGCTGCATTAGGTTATTTGAAACCTGGATCGACTATTATTACGACCTCATCTGTTCAAGCTTTCCAACCTGGTGCAAGTTTATTAGATTATGCAGCGACTAAATCGGCCATTATTGCATTTACAAAAGGTCTAGCAAAACAAATAGCGAGTAAGGGGATTAGAGCAAACATTGTCGCACCTGGTCCTGTCTGGACGCCATTACAAATTTGTGGTGGTCAACCTAGTGACGCCATTCCTGAATTTGGTAAAGAAACGCCTTTAAAACGTGCAGGGCAGCCTGTTGAACTTTCTGGTGTTTATGTGCATTTAGCCTCAAGTGAGTCGAGCTACACTACGGCTGAAACCTATGGTGTGACAGGTGGTGAGCATACTAACTAATGAAATCATAACTAATATTTTCAATAAAAGGGTTTATTAAAGCGCTTTTATTAATGTTTTTTTTTAAATCAACGTTCTATTATGTATTAATTATAATAGCAACACTATTTTTACTCATTACAAACAAAGGCAGAATAATGAAAACTTTAAAAGTAATTTCTTTGGCAATTGTGGGGGTTTTTTTAGTTAATTGTGATAATTCTGGAAAGACTATGGGGGATCTTCAACAAAAAATTGAACAAACTGGATCAGATATGGGCAATAAAGCTAATGATTTATATGCACAAGCAAAATTAGAAACTCAAGAAGCGTTAGATAAGCTAAAAGAGGGTAACTATGGTGTTGCTCAGGATATGATTATTAAAGGTATTAAACAACAATTGCCAATGAATACAGATCAAAATACAACGTTAGTTGATATATCAAAAGAAAATAATACAATTAATTATAAATATGTAGTTAAAAATATAAATAATGATGCGTTGCAATCAGACAATAATAAAAATTCATTATTGAGTAATTTAAAATCTTATTATTGTGGTAATGATATAATTGTAAAAGGGATAAGATTGGCCTTTCCTGATGGTTCCAACTATAACTATTTTATCAATGATGAGAAAGTGTTAACTTTAAATTTAAAGCCGAGCGATTGTGAGGCTCGATAAATCTTAATCTGCTTTCTAAGCTAATAAATAATTTACGTTATGATTATCAAGGAAAGTAATAGATAGAAAAACAGGGCGTT
This sequence comes from Gilliamella sp. wkB18, assembly GCF_001690875.1. Taxonomy (NCBI): domain Bacteria; kingdom Pseudomonadati; phylum Pseudomonadota; class Gammaproteobacteria; order Orbales; family Orbaceae; genus Gilliamella; species Gilliamella sp. wkB18. Next base: position 22,933 of record NZ_LZHM01000091.1, on the reverse strand, counting down.
AAGTCCTGTTTTTCATTTACAATTTGATAAGGTAGAAATTTTTTTTATTAATCTAGAGCTTTACCTTTGGTTTCTGGAATTAAAAAGACAAAAGCAGCCGCTGAAAGTAGGTAAGCTGCTGAAAGTAATGCAAGAGCATAGCTAATAGAATAAATGGTTGCGAGATAAGCAATTAGGACTTGTGAAACACCTGCAATACCACGACCAGTATTAAAAATAATATTTTCCGCACTTGAACGTGCATCGGTCGGATAATGTTCAGCAAGCAAAGCTCCATAGCCGCCCATCATACCATTGACGAAAAAGCCAATAACAGATCCAAATATGATTAATATTGTCATATTGGTTTGTTGAAAATAAAACCATATGGATATGGTTGAGATTAAAAGGAATACGATATAAGAAGGTCGACGTCCAAATTTATCACATAACCAACCAAAAATTAAGATACCTAAGGACATACCAATTGTTGTTGAGATTGTCCAAAACATGGTGTTTTTAAATTCTAATTTTAGCTCGGAAGCTATCATATTTGGCATCCAAACCATGAGCCCATAAAATCCGAAGTTTTGTACTGCACACGCTATTGTTAATCCGATTGTTGTCGCAGTTGTTTTTGGCGAACTAAACAGTTTATTAATAGCAATTTTATTTTTGTTTTGATCTTTTAAATTTTGCCAAATTTCTGGTTCTTTCAGTCCGTTACGTGTCCACGCCACAAATAGTGCTGGTAACACACCTACAGCAAAGGCCCAACGCCACCCATAAAATTCACCAATAAAATTAACTGTTAAAGTGGCAAGAATAATGCCAGCTTGAAAGCCTAATGCAACGATGGAGGTTGCTCTTGATCGTTTGTTTTTAGGCCAGCTTTCTGAAACCAGTGTCATACCGATACCAAATTCGCCACCAAGTCCAAGCCCACTTAAAAATCGAAAGATTAAGAAGCTTTCATAATTAGGTGCAATAGCACATAGTCCAGTAAATAGGGAAAAGATTAAAATGGTCCATGAAAAGACTCTAACTCGACCATATTTGTCTGCAAGGATACCAAATAAAATACCACCCAGTACAGCTCCAAGCAATGTGACGGATGTTAAAGTACCCAAATCGGTATTAGATAAATTAAAGGTAGTAGAAATTAGGCTAAAACAAACACCTAAGATCATCATATCCATGCCATCTAATGCGTAACCGACAGTAGATGCAAAAAGCGTTCTTTTTTGATATGGGGTTGTTTGTTCGCTTTCATTTTTAACTTGCTTGAATGAGTTTGCTTCAGCTTTCATGTGTACCTCTAGTTATTTAAATAAATAGTTGCTTAAAATACGCGTTTTTTATGTTTAATCTTTGTTTAGACGGTAGCTAATTTAAAGCGGGGCAAGTATATACTTAAAACTTATAAAAATCCAACTTAAAGACCCAAACAACCTTTTTATAAATAAAAAGGTTGTTTGTAGTTAAAGATCCCCACGTTATGAGCAACTATTTTTATTCATTTGTGGCATTACAAAAGCGAAAAATCTCAATTATTTATTGAGTACTAAAAGTTTGTTTTATAGTCAGATATTAACCAAATATGTTAACTTTTATGAAGATAACATACTATTTTTAATCAATAAAATACCAATATCCTTTATTGACAAGTTTAAGCATAGTGTTTAGTACGTTTTTATCTTGTAATTGTTCGTAACTCAAAATTTCAGTTTCGCATAAAATATCAATCATTGGCTTAGGTAAATTTATTTTTTCTCCATGAATATAGCCAGATTCACCAATTTTAAACATTCGAATGCTTGGTACTCGACACAATTTTGCGCCAGTTTGTAACATTGACTGAAATTCATCATATTCGTATGGGGGTTCAACAGAAACGATGTTAAGTTCATGCATTGGTAAAGTGATGTGTTTGCCAAACCAATCATTAAATAGGTTCGGTGTTTTGACCAAGTCAATGATTTGATCTTGCAATTTGGCTAATTCATAAGGCTGAATTTGATAAGGATCTTTAGGTAATTTTAAATCTGGATCTTGATAAAAAATACCATTAGGCAAGTTATCAATAATGTAGTCTGCAAAACCACTTAGTAGCTCTTGTGAAGTTTGCGTTCTAAAACCAACCGAATAACTTAATGATTCGCCAATCGATATACCATTGTGTGGATAGCCAATTGGGATATATAAAATATCACCCGCTACGATTTCTTCATCAATGATGGAATGGTATTTTTCAACATGCAATAACGCTTTATGAGCGTTAAATTGCTTATAATTTGGGTTTCGATCACCAACTTGCCAACGTCTGCATCCCTTACCTTGGATAATAAAAACATCATAATTATCAATATGAGGACCAACTCCAGCCCCTTTAGTGGCATAAGAAACCATTAAATCTTCAAATTGCCATTGGGGTATGCACTTAAAGGGTTCTAGTAAAGTGGCTGCTTGTTCGTGCCAATGATCAACAGCTTGTACTAATAAACTCCAATGATCTTCACCTAAACGGCTAAAATCAGTGAAAGGACCAAATTTGGCATCCCATTTACCATTTTTGTTGGTAACGATCCGGCTTTCGATCTCTTCCTCCATTGCCAATCCAGCAAGTTCGTCGGGGGTAATAGGGTCAATAAAATGCTTAAAAGCATTACGTAAAATAACCGGTTTTTTTTGCCAGTAATTTTTTAAAAAATTATCCCAGTCTATGGTTAATTTATTACTCATTTAATTTCCCCTGTAAATTAAATAACTGACAAAAGTTATTGGTTGTTTGCTGAGCAATAATATCTAGCGTTACGCCTTTTAAAATAGATAAATAGTTAGCAACTTCCCGTACGTAAGCTGGTTGGTTTTCTTTTCCTCGGTAAGGTACGGGTGCCAAATAAGGTGAGTCCGTTTCAACCAAAATTCGGTCAATTGGTACATATTTTGCAACTTCGCGTAAAGCTTCAGCATTTTTAAAGGTGATAATGCCAGAAAAAGAAATATAAAAACCGATATCTAATAATTGTTTAGCTGTGTCAATATCTTCGGTGAAACAGTGTAATACACCAGAGTGGACATGCTCTTCTTTTAGTATTTTTAAGGTATCTTGTTTGGAGCTGCGTGTATGGACAATAATGGGTTTACTTAATTTTCTACCTAAGCGTATGTGCTCTTTAAAAATAGTTTGTTGTAATTCTATATTGTCTTGCTGGTAATAATAATCAAGCCCCGTTTCGCCAAGTGCTACGACATTATCTTGTCTTGCTAAAGTTTCAAAACGATTTGCATCGTATTGTTCATCGTCAAGGTTAAGTGGATGAATACCGCAAGAAAGAGAACATTGTTTTTGATAAGGTGTGAGCAGTTGCCTCATTGACTCATAACCTGATAGAGTTGTTGCTACGCTTAGACAATGTTTAACATCATTTTTGAGTGCATCTTGTAACACTTTATCGATAGATCTTGTACTTAAGTTTAAACTATCTAAATGACAGTGTGAATCAATTAAAAACATATATTACTCTTTATTTGAATGTTGTTCAAAATCACGAACAGGTTTGATGGTCGACCAAGAACGGCAAGCCGGACATAACCAATAAATAGAGTTAACTGTGAATCCACATTTTTGGCAGCGATAATTTGGTACCGCTTTTATTTGTTCTCCTACCATATTACGTAAAAGTAATAAACTTTCTCTTGCTTTACCTTGTTCTGCATCTGCTACATGATAATCCATTAATCGATAAAATCCTTTTAAATTAGGATGTTTAATGAGTTCTCGATACATGTAATATTGTGCCGCATCAAGCCCTTTTTGTTTTTCAATAATATCTGCAAACATGAGCTCAGCTACACTACCAGTGTCTTGTTCAACACATTGTTGTAAAAATTGTTGAAATTCATATTGATTATCAAGCTGTTGATAACAATCTTTTAGTAATGGTAATGCTTCACCAATGAATGCTTTGTCCTGATGTAAAATTTGTTGAAATGATTCGATCGCTTGTTCAGTTTTATTTTGTACCATAAGTACTCTTCCCAACATGAGTGATGTTCGTGCACATGTGGAGTCAGCAGACGCTGATTTTTGTAAAAAAACATAAGCTTTGTCTAAATCTTCATTTGCCATTGCTAAGGATGCTAACTCACAATAAAATTGAGCTATATCTGTTTTATATTTAATATTGCCTAATTTAACCAGTTTTGTTGCTGCATTGATGGCACTTATCCATTCACTAGTTGATTGGTAAATAATGATAAGTTGTTGTAAAGCGTGTTGTTGAAAGTCTTCTTCATCAATTAATTGTAAAAACATGCCTTCAGCACGATCGTATAGACCGGCTATCATATAGTCTCTGCCTAATTGCTGAATAGCTAATAATCGCTGATCGAAAGTTAATGAAGAACTTTCCATCAAAGCTTGATGAATGCGTATCGCTCTATCCACCTCGCCCCGAGATCGAAATAAATTTCCTAACGTTAGATGTGCTTCAAGTGTGCCTTCATCTTCTTTTAACATGTCTAAGAATAGATCGACAGCTTTGTCTTTTTGATTCGATAAAAGAAAATTAAGACCATCGACATATTCACGTGATAATCGATTCGATTGAGCTAAATATTTTTGTTTTGCATTTCTGTCACCCATATACCAGCCATATGCAGCGGCAATAGGAAGCAATAGAAATAACAGTTCAAACATAATCTCTTTTCTTAATCGATTTTTGTTAATTGTGTTTTTTGATGATTTGCTAAATCTTCATCATATTTTTTTTGTAATTTATTCAATTTACGTTTAGTCGATGAGTGTTGTAATTTTGATTTGAGAAAAAATATACCTGTTACAAACCAACCTACAATGAAACCAGAACCAAATAAAATTCCGAGTAAAACAGATATGCGTACTTCTGATTTTGCGACTAAATAATTAAATGTTACAACCTGATCATTGGCTGCTCCTAGTGCTATAGATATGGCAAAAATGGCAATTATCAATAGAACCAATATAATTAATTTCATAACGTTGACCTTTCTATTTTTATCTGAACATCTTTTTTATTAATGGTTTATTTATATATTTCTGCATTTATTTTTATAAAGCAGTGTTAAAAGCTGGTCTTTAATAAAATTCTCGCTGAATTTTGAATCATTTTTCTTAAAGTTATTTCTCTACTATATGATATTTTCGGGCATAAAAACAGCAGATTAATGAAATACTCCAAGCTATTATAATGCCGAGTGCTAAATCTTCTGGTCTATGCATACCAAGCAATAAGCGACTTATTTCAATTAACCCCGTCCATAGAATGATAATTGATACAACAATATAATGACGTTTAAAACCAAATAATGTTATTGCTAAAAAAGCAAATGTCGCTGCAAATAACGTATGTCCAGAAGGGAATGAATAGCCCGTTTCGTTCTGCCAATGTTTAGCGAGCCAGCTAGGAATTATTGGTGAGTCATTTAATGTTTTTTCAATGAGTACTTTTCTTTCCGGTTTCGGTAGAGAGTAAAAAAACTTGTCATTGATGTTATATTCTTTTGCCATCCACAATACGTAAGGTCTTGCTTTAGTTGTTTGATTTTTTATCATGGATTTAATTACTTGTCCAATAAATAGTGCAGTTACTAAAATCAAACTTAACGATATTATATTTTTTATGGATTTATTAGGTAATAATAGGCAAAATAGTATCAATAAAAAGACCGAGGTAATTAAAGCCCAGTAAATACTTGCTGTTTCTGTTACCCAGAAAAAATATTCTGATGTAATATTTAAACTATTTGGCTGCCAATGCCAATTTATGACTATAATAGTAAGTGGCACAATTAAAAAAATAGCTAATACTGCTATTGTTTTTTTGATAACTAACCTCATTTTAAAACTCAATTAAGCATTATGTGCTGTCTATTTTAGCATAGATGGTTATCTATTTTTAAGAGGATACCACATCTATGTTTTTATTTAATACGGAGATAATAATGCAATTAAGACATATTGCACAAGCTAAATTACCAACACCGTGGGGATGTTTTACGATTGCTGGATTTGAAGAAATTGCAACAAGTAAAGATCATGTTGCATTAATATTTGGTGATATTACAGAACCTGTTCCGATTCTTACGAGAATTCATTCAGAGTGTTTAACCGGAGATGCGTTGTTTAGTTTACGTTGTGATTGTGGTTTTCAACTTGAAGCAGCATTAAAGCAAATTGCAAAAGAAGGGAAAGGTATTCTAATTTATCATCGCCAAGAAGGACGTAATATTGGTTTGCTCAATAAAATTAGAGCTTATGCACTACAAGATAAAGGGCTTGATACTGTTGAAGCAAATGAGCAATTGGGTTTTGCTGCAGATGAGCGAGATTTTACATTGTGTGCAGATATATTGACTTTGTTAGGCGTGACACAAATACGATTATTAACTAATAATCCAGAAAAAATAAGAGTTCTTGAGCAAGCTGGCATTCAAATTACCGAGAGAGTGCCTTTAGAAGTTGGTGAAAATCCAAATAATGAGCATTATTTGGAAACCAAAGTAAACAAAATGGGGCATTTACTTCATTTGCACCACTGTAATCATGAATAATTATTGATTATTAAGGCTTACCTCAAAATATATAAAGTATTTTGAGGTTATAGCAATGTTGTTATGTAATAAAAATGTAGTCATTATTTGATAGATTAAAAGGCATTGTTTTTATCAAAACAATAATAAATACCTTTTGGGTTATTTTTTATCACAACGTAATATGCCGCCATTGGCGATTTGATCTTGCGATATCTCATGCATAATGATTTGGACTGCTTCACGTTTGCAATTTAATGTTTCAACAATGGCATCTGTGACACGCTTTGCCATCTCTCTTTTTTGTTCTACTGTGCGACCTTCTAAAAAATCGATAACAACGTTTGGCATAAAAACTCCTAGTACTTTATTTGAGCAAGCTGATCTTCGGTTAATGCAATATCTTTATTTTGACATACGTTTATATTGCTTTGAATAATTTTTTTAGCAATTGCTTTTGCCTCTTCAAGTGAATGCATTTTATAAGTGCCACATTGATATTCATTAAGCTCTGGGATTTCTTTTTGTGATTTTACTTTTAAAACGTCATTCATTGATTTTTGCCATGCTTCAATTACCAATGATTCATCAGGCATGCCTATTAAAGACATGTAAAATCCAGTACGGCATCCCATTGGGGAAATATCAATAATTTCAACTTTATCACTATTGAGATGCTCTCTCATAAATCCAGCAAAAAGATGTTCAAGGGTATGGATTCCTTTTTCGGGTAGCAGATCTTTGTTTGGAATGGTAAAACGTAAATCAAATACCGTTATATTATCGCCTTTTGGGGTTACCATGGTTTTAGCAATTCGTACAAAGGGCGCTTTCATTTTGGTATGATCAACTTTAAAACTATCTAATAATGGCATTATTTTCTCCTTAAGATTGGATTGTTAGATATTTTTTATAATCTAACAATTCCAAAATATACTTATTTATCTAATAAATCTAACATTTCTTGTTCATCAATAACTTTGATACCTAGCTCTTGAGCTTTATCTAATTTTGATCCTGCAGCTTTACCAGCAATAACTAAATCAGTGTTTTTCGATACGCTACCGGTTACTTTTGCGCCTAGTTGTTTTAATTTTTCTTTTGCTTCATCGCGAGTTAAAACCGATAAAGTACCTGTTAGAACAATGGTTTTTCCGGAAAAAGGGGAATTGGCTCCAGACATTTGTGCTTGTGGATCAACATTTTGCCAATGAATACCAATTTCGTCACTTGTTAGCTGTTCAATTATATTACGATTATGCGGTTCTTGAAAAAAGTCTACAATACTTTCGGCAATCACTATGCCAATATCATTAACCAATTGTAATTGTTCAAGTGTAGCATTTTCTATAGCGAGTAAATTACCAAAATGATTAACGAGATTTTCGGCTGTCACTTCACCTACGTTGGGTATGCCAAGAGCGAAAATAAAACGGCTTAATGTTGTGTTTTTAGATGTATTTAACGCATTAATTAAGTTATTAGCTGATTTTTCCCCTACTTTGTCTAAAGAGCAGAGTATAGGTACTGTAAGTTTATAGAGATCGGCTGGGGTTTTGACGTAACATTTATCAACTAATTGTTCAATAAGTTTATCGCCCATACCGTCAACATTCATCGCTCGACGAGAAATAAAATGTTTTAATGCTTCTTTACGTTGCGCAGGACAGATTAATCCACCTGCACATCGAGAAATAGCTTGACCTTCATCTCTAACAACAAGTGAATCACAAATAGGGCAGTGAGTGGGAAAAATTATCGCTTTGGTATCAGCAGGTCTTTTATCTAATAGTACCGAAACAATTTTTGGAATAACATCGCCAGCCCGGCGAATTGATACATAATCTCCTTCGCGTACACCTAATCTTTCTATTTCATCACTATTATGCAAAGTTGCATTACTGACAATCACCCCTGCTACTGAGACAGGCTCAAGTCTTGCAACAGGTGTGATTGCCCCTGTGCGCCCAACTTGAAAGTCTACTTTCTTTAATTGTGTGACTTCTTCTTGAGCAGGGAATTTAAATGCGGTTGCCCAACGAGGAGCTCGAGCAACAAAACCAAGTTCGTTTTGTAATGCAATACTATTGACTTTGATAACCACACCATCGATATCAAAATCTAATGACATGCGTTCTTCACCAATTTGTTTGAAATAATCTAACGCCGCTTTTGCACCTTGACGTAGTTGTACTTTGTCACTGATAGGTAAACCCCAAGTTTTAAATTGCATTAAACGTGCATAGTGTGTATCAGGTAATGGAGTTCCTTCTATGATTCCTACGCCATAACATAAAAAGGTTAATGGTCTTTTAGCGGTTATTTTAGGATCTAATTGTCTTAATGAACCTGCAGCAGCATTACGAGGATTAGCAAATATTTTTTCATTCCGTTTTACAGCATCGGCATTTAGCTTGGCAAAGCCTTTGTGTGTCATAAATACTTCACCGCGTACTTCCAATCGATTGGGGATATTTTTGCCTTTTAATACCAAGGGTATGGTTTTAATGGTTCTAACGTTTGTAGTTATATCTTCACCAGTGGTTCCATCTCCACGTGTTGCTGCGCGGGCAAGATGACCTTTTTCGTATAGTAAACTGACAGCTAAACCATCTAATTTGAGTTCACAACAATATTCGATAGATTCATTTTCACTTAAGCGCAAACGATCTTTTATACGTTTATTAAATGCAATAAAACTTTGTTCATCAAAAACATTATCAAGTGAAAGCATTGGCAGTTCATGTTTTATGGATGCAAATTGTGATAAAGGTGAACCACCAACACGTTGGGTCGGAGAATCTGGCGTGATAAGTTCTGGATATAATTGTTCTAATGTTTGAAGTTGTTTAATAAGTTTATCATATTCGGCATCAGGTATCTCTGGTGCATCTAACACATAGTAACAATATTCATGATGCCTAATCACATCACGTAAAGTTGTTAATTCTTTTGTTGTTTGTTGTATTGATATTAAACTGTTTGTTGCGTTTTCAGATTTATTTGATAGTGACATGATAATAGGCTCTTAAAATTAAAATGTGATATAGGAAATATCATTACACACATATCGCATTAGCTTTATTAGATGTTATTTTTTAAAAAATATTTAAATTTTATTTACAAGTTGTACAACATGCAGACTATTACCAACAACATAAGTTGGTGGCAATAGTGTTAAGAGATTTGTTAAAATATTGTTGTTTAAATTTCGTTACAAGCTTTTTTAATACGTTCTTTATAGCTATCAATTTTTTGTGGGGTTAACATATGTTGTTTATCATCCAATACTACACCGTCCACATCATCAGCAATACGTTGTGCTGTTTGTAACATTAATTTAAAGTTTTGTTGATTGTTACCTTGAGTTGGCGCAATCATAAAAATTGATACACCAGGGGTTGTAAATTCGTGCATTGTTTCAGGATCTAAATGCCCAGGATTAATCATATTCGCTAAACTAAACAAAACAGGACCGTTTCCGGCTGGATCAACATGGCGATGAAAAATTCTCATATCACCAAATTGAAAACCTGATTGCATAATACTAGCTAACAACACATCACCTTGTAACAATTTGCCATTTATACCTGTAACATTTAAAACAATAATTTCAGTTTTACTTTCTTCAGGATTTAGATTTAATTTTTCAGATGTATTATTTTTTATAGATAAGTCTGTTTTTGCCATTTCTTTATTAGGCTGGTTTTTATTGACTTCATTTTTAACATTTTTATTAGATTCAGCTTTTTCACTACACCTTGTTTGTGGTGGATTAGCAACTGGTTCCTTGTCGAAAAGATCACTATGAACGCTGATTACAGGATCAGAAGTAAATTCTGTTTTAGTATCATTATTATTAGTAAAGAGATCTTCTTGTTGTGGAATAGGTTCTTTTTCAACTTCTTTAGATGTTTTTTCAATATTAATTGTATTTTTTGTTTTGATTAATACCACATCATCTTCTTCAGCTTCATTGATATAAAGATTCTCTTGCTGTTGAGTATTGGGCATAACTTTGTTTTTCTTATCAGAATCAAAGAGAGAAGAACGTTCTTTTTTATTAATCCAAAATCCATGTATCAATAATGCAATTATGACCAAGGATGCAATAACAATTAGAACAATACGTAAATTATCCATAATAACCATCTCAGAATTTAAATTAATATCGACTCATCTTATTCAATAATATTTTGAATAAAAATGATTACGGCGTAAAACAATGCAAAATTTTAATCATTTATTTGTAAATTAAATAATTTTTTATTGGATAACAGTACATAGATGCGTTGTATTATACCATTATCATTTTATATAAGATACTTTTTGCACCTCAAATCAACCGAAATATAATACTTTATTTCCAAGAAGAATCCTATTTATCAATACAAATTTTTTATAGGAACTCTATAAATTTATTTTTTAGAACTCTGTGCTATTAACTCGTAAAGATATTTACAATTTATGCCTGTTTTTTGTAAAATCATCCGTTACTTTTAAATAAGATTCATTGTCTTAAAAATAACAATTAAGTTACTGAGGTCATTTTTATATGAGATTTAACAAGCTACTATTAACTGTGCCAGTGGCACTAACCAGCTTATTTTTATTAACAAGTTGTGATAATACGCAATCACAAAATGGTAGTAATCAAACGCCGAAAGTAACCGTATTTAAAGTGGAACCATTAACTTATACTTTAAAAATTGGATTACCAGGTCGAGTTGTTGCATCTCAAATTGCTGAAATTAGACCTCAGGTCGGTGGAATTGTTTTAAAACGTGAATTCGATGAAAGTTCGAATGTGAAAGCTGGTCAATCACTTTATCAAATCGACCCTGCCATTTATCAAGCTAATTACGATAGTGCCGTTGCCAGTGTTGCTAGTGCTAAAGCTAATGCAAGTATTGCGCAACTGACTTTAAAACGTTACGCAGGTCTACTGAATACCAAATCCATCAGTCAACAAGATTATGATAAAGCTGCAGCAGATGCTAAACAGGCTGAAGCTAAAGTGCTTGTTGCGCAAGCAGCTGAGCATACCGCAAAAGTAAATTTAGATTATACTAAAGTGTATTCACCAATTAATGGTTATATTGGTAAATCAAGTGTTACTGAAGGGGCTTTGGTTTCAGCAGGTCAATCAACTGCATTAGCCTTAGTTCAACAACTTGATCCAATTTATGTGGATATGACAGAGGCTGCGACACGTTATAACAAATATCTACAAGATCAAAATGTCATTTATGAGCCGGCTAAAGAAAACAATGTTGAACTCTATTTTAGTGATGGTTCAAAATACGCTTATTCTGGTAATATTAAATTTTCCGATATGACAGTTAATGAAACAACTGGTACTGTAACTTTACGTTCTCAATTCCCTAATACTGAAGGTAAAATTCTCCCTGGTATGTTTGTTAAACCGCAAATGACTCTTGGTTATATTAAAAATGCAGTTATAGTTCCTCAACAAGGTATTACGAGTAATAAACTTGGGCAATATACCGCTAAAATTTTAAAACCTGATAACACGATTGAATATCGCCAAAATATACAAGTTTATACGGGGATTAACGGATATTGGATTATAACTAAAGGTATTGATATTGGTGAACAAGTTATTACAACTGGATTACTTAATTTAACTGGAGTTGAGATGGGTAAACCAATGAAAGGTAAAATAGTTGGTGAACCAGCAATGCTTACTCAAGAGCAGTTAGATAGTATCATCAAAAACAGTGTGAAATAAAGCAGGGGTAGATTTAATTATGGCTAAGTTTTTTATTGATAGACCTGTTTTTGCATGGGTAATCGCTATCATGATGATGCTCGGCGGTGCTTTATGTATAAAGCTTTTAGCTGTCGAACAATATCCAGATATCGCTCCACCAGCAGTCACTGTTACCGCAAGCTATCCAGGTGCGGATGCTCAAACAATTGAGAATACTGTTACCCAGCTGATAGAACAGAATTTAACTGGACTTGATAATTTAATATACATGAAATCAACCAGTAGTGCACAAGGTGTGGTTCAAACAACGTTAACCTTCTCACCAGGTACGAGTCCAGATTTTGCGCAAGTACAAGTATTAAATAAAGTAGAGAGTATAAAATCTCGTTTACCTGAAAGTGTACAAAAAAATGGTGTTTCAGTAGCTAAAAATAATACTAACTTTTTAAAAGTTATCGGTTTCTATTCGACTAACCCATTAAAAACACAAGCAGATATTGCTGACTTTGTTTACTCAACGGTACAAGATCCAATTCGACGTGTGCAAGGTGTTGGTGATACACAGTTATTCGGCTCAGAATATGCGATGCGTATTTGGCTTGATCCTAATAAATTAACTTATTTTAATTTATCTATTGAAGAAATTACTGCTGCTATTCAATCTCAAAATGCTCAAGTAACTGCAGGACAACTAGGTGCATTACCGGTAATTGATGGTCAACAATTAAATGCTACTATTACTGCCCAATCACGTTTAAAAACACCTGAGCAATTCCAAAATATTTTACTTCGTGTTAATACGGATGGTTCTAACATCTTATTAAAAGATGTGGCAAAAGTTGAAATAGGCGCTGCTGATTATAGTTTTATCTCTCGTTATGATGGTAAGGCATCAGCAGGTCTTGGGATATATTTAGCAACTGGCGCTAACCAATTAGATACTTCTGAACAGGTAGATAAGAAGATTAAAGAGTTGTCTCAAATCTTTCCTGAGGATATTAAGTTTGCTTATCCATACGATACTACACCATTTGTTAAACTTTCCATTAACAATGTAATACACACACTTATCGAGGCAATTATTTTGGTTGTTATCGTTATGTATGTGTTTTTGCAGAATCTTCGTTCAACACTTATACCAACAATTACGGTTCCTGTTGTACTATTAGGGACGTTCGCCATTTTGTATATTTGTGGGTTTACCATCAATACATTATCGATGTTTGCTATGGTACTGGCGATTGGTCTTCTGGTCGATGATGCAATAGTCGTTATTGAAAACGTTGAGCGTATTATGCATGATGAAGGTTTATCACCTTATGCTGCAACAGTTAAATCAATGGAGCAGATAACATCTGCGTTAGTAGGGATAGCCGTTGTTCTGTCTGCCGTTTTTGTGCCAATGGCATTTTATGGTGGTGCTGCCGGAGGAATTTATCGTCAATTTTCTATTACTATTGTAACGGCGATGGGATTGTCAGTTATTATGGCAATTGTATTAACGCCTGCTCTTTGTGCCCAAATATTGAAAGCACCTTCTAAAAATAAATCTAATAAGACTTCATTTGTTGAAAATTTAGAAAATGTACCTCCATTTAGTTGGTGTTCTAAATGGACAAAAATATTTTTTGATTGGTTCAATCACTTTTATGATAAAAGTTTACGTGCCTATGAAAAAGGTGTAATAAAAGTAATTCGTTATCCTCTAATTGCTTTTGTTTGCTATGTGTTGATCATTGTAGGATTAGTATTTGGATTTAATCGTTTACCAACAGGATTTTTACCTAATGAAGATCAAGGGGTTCTTATTGTTTTGGTAGAATTGCCTCCTGGATCGACATTAGAACAAACCATGTCTGTATTAGATAAAACCACAAAATTCTATATGGAGAAAAAAGCTGATTCAGTGAAGGAAGTGTTTACAGTAGCTGGTTTTAGTATGGTTGGACGTGGGCAAAACATGGGGCTTGGTTTTATACGATTAAAAGATTGGGATATACGTAAACGTGCAGATCAAAAGGTGGATGCCTTAGCAAGAAGTGGTATGGGTTATGCTTCTACTATAACGGAAGGACGAGTCATTGTGACCAATTTGCCTGCAGTGCCTTCATTGGGTATGGCAAACGGTTTTTCTTACATGTTAAAAGATTCTGCTGGATTAGGGCATGATGCATTAGTCGGCGCATTTTTCCAAATTTTAGGTGAAGCTTCAAAACATCCTGATTTACAACAAGTACGTCCTGCAAGTATGTTAGATGTTCCACAATATAAAATTAATGTTGATTTTGAAACGGCACAAGCTCTTGGCATTTCGGTAAGTAGCGTTAATAATGTATTATCAACAGCCTTAGGTTCTGCTTATATTGATGACTTTGTTTATAATAACCGAGTTAAGAAAGTATATTTACAATCTGATGCACCATATCGTATGTTGCCTGATGATTTTAGTCATTGGCATGTAAAAAACAAAAATGGTCAGATGGTGCCGTATGATGCTTTTGCAACTACATCTAAAAGCTATGGTTCACCATCATTAGTCCGTTACGATGGTGTCGCTGCTATGGGTATTAGTGGATCTGCCGCTCCTGGTTTGAGTTCTGGTCAAGCAATGGCTGTGATGGAAGAGTTATCTAAACATTTACCGAAAGGGTTTACTTTTGATTGGACAGATATTTCTTATCAAGAACGTCAAACTGGTTCACAGACAACAACACTTTATATTATTTCTATTATAGTGGTGTTCTTGTCGTTAGCAGCTTTATATGAAAGTTGGAGTGTACCAATTTCGATCTTATTTGTTATTCCTTTAGGTATCTTAGGGACTGTGTTTGCAACTATGTTTAGAGGACTGGATAACGACATTTATTTTATCGTGGGGTTATTAACAACAATGGGGCTATCAGCAAAGAATGCTATCTTAATTGTTGAATTTGCCAAAGATGCTCTTGAAAAAGAGGGTAAATCATTAATGGATGCCACCCTTGAAGCTTGTCGGCTTCGTTTGCGTCCGATTTTAATGACTTCATTTGCTTTTATTTTAGGGGTACTACCTCTAGCATTAAATAGTGGTGCGGGATCTGCAAGTCAAAATGCAGTAGGTACTGGTGTAATTGGTGGTATGTTAACAGCAACCTTTTTAGCAATATTTTATGTTCCATTGTTCTTTTTGTTTGTAACAAAAGTGTTTACAAAGCATAAAAATAAAGTCGTTTTACCGACAGAGAGAACTAAATCTAAAGATTAGCTCATTGATTTAATTAGTATAGCTAGTTTATTTTAGCCATTATAAAGTTAAGAAATATGAGACCTAATTTGATACTAGTATTAGCTTAAGCTAAAAAATGCACCAATTTATTTGGTGCATTTTTTTTGATAAATTAGTTTTTTAAAACAAGATATTATTAATTAATACGATTGAATGATTTTATTATGTGTATTGGAATCTCGTGTATCAATTAAAATAGACTTATTGGAATTGTTTTAAAAGAGGATAAACGTAAATCATAATTAACACTAAGTTAGTATTAATTATGTAGAAGTAGTTAACTTGAATTTACTAATAAGATTTTACTGAATGTTGTATCATATGAGCATGCGTTATTGCTATTGCTAAAGCATCTGCTGCATCAGCTTGGGGGGAGGCTGGTAGTTTTAATAGTAATTTCACCATATGCTGAACCTGCTTTTTATCTGCTGCGCCTGTTCCTACAACACTTTGTTTAACCAATCGTGCAGCATATTCAAAGACCGGTAAGTCTTTGTTAACAGCTGCAACAATCGCTGAACCTCTTGCTTGTCCTAATTTTAAAGCTGAATCGGCATTACGAGCCATAAAAACTTGTTCAATAGCAAATATATCGGGTTGAAATTGGAAGATAATTTCACTAACACCTGCATGTATACGCTTTAAACGTGTAGGAAGGTCATCTACAGCAGTACGAATACATCCACTACCAAGATAAGTTAATTGTCGCCCAGTTTGACGAATTACACCGTAACCCGTCAAACGAGAGCCAGGATCAATGCCTAAAATAATGGCCATTAAAGTGTTGCTGCAACTTCTTCCGAAACTTCACCATTATGGTAAACTTCTTGGACATCATCACAATCTTCAAGCATATCGATAAGACGTAGTAATTTTGGTGCCGATTCAATATCAAGATCTACTTTCGTTGCTGGAATCATTGATACTTCTGCTGATTCAGCCACTAATCCTGCTGCATCAAGCACATCTTTTATTTCACCAAATGATTCAGGTGTCGTAAATACATCAATTGCACCATCATCATAAGTTATTACATCATCTGCACCAGCTTCAAGTGCGGCATCCATCACTTTATCTTCATCAGTACCAGTTGGATAGGAAATAACGCCTTTTTTGGTAAATAAATAAGAAACAGAACCATCAGTACCTAAATTTCCTCCAGCTTTGGTGAAGGCGTGTCGTACTTCTGAGACTGTCCGATTACGATTATCACTTAAACACTCAACCATGACTGCTGTGCCAGCTGGACCATAGCCTTCGTAAATAATCGTTTCCATATTAGTATCATCCTCACCTCCGACTCCACGAGCCACTGCACGATTCATGGTGTCACGAGTCATATTATTTGATAATGCTTTGTCCATTGCTGCACGTAAACGAGGATTTGACGCTGGATCGCCACCACCTATTTTTGCTGCCGTCACCAGCTCACGAATAATTTTGGTAAAGATTTTACCGCGTTTTGCATCTTGCGCTGCTTTGCGGTGCTTGGTATTGGCCCATTTACTATGACCTGCCATAAAATTCTCCAGATTAAAAAATTTAAAAAATCGTCACATTTTAACAAACTTTTAGTAAAACTTCATTATCAATATGTCTATTGATTTTACTTCTCAAATCTGACAAATTTTTTAAAAATTAACTAATAAAAAAAGCGCCTAATAGATTAGACGCTTTTCAATCATGTACAACATGCCAATAAGTATTGATTAACTCATCCCATATTGTTTTAATTTTTTGCGTAAGGTGCCACGATTAATACCTAGCATGTTTGCTGCTCGAGTTTGATTTCCACGTGTATATTGCATAACCATATCAAGGAATGGGTGTTCAACTTCAGCTAACACTAATTCATATAAGTCATTAGGATCTTCGCCATTTAATTGTGATAAATAGTTTTTTAATGCTTGCTTTACAGAATCTCGCAAAGGTTTTTGTGTTATTTGGTCTTGTGAGTTTACAGTTGTAAATTTAAGTGCTGCAGCTGTAACGCGTTGTTCTGACATAGTATTCTTAACTCTTTTGTTTGTATCTAATTTGACTAAAAAATGCTTTTAGTGTTTTTACTTGCTCACTTGTATTGTTGAGTACACTAAATAAGCGCCTAAATTGATCGCTATCAGCATAGTTCTTGGTATACCAATTGACATGCTTTCTAGCAATCCGTAATCCTTTGTATTCTCCATAAAACTGATAAAGGTCATCAAGGTGCATAAGCACTACTTGTTCCACTTCATCAATCGTTTTTTCTTTTTGTAACTTTCCATGTGTTAAATAGAATGCAATTTCTTCAAATATCCAAGGTCGCCCTTGTGCCGCTCGGCCGACCATTATAGCATCAGCTTGCGTATATTGAAAAACATCTTTTGCTTGTTTAGGTGTACAAATATCACCATTAGCAATTACTGGAATTGTAACATTTTCTTTCACTGCTTTTATTGATTCATATTCTGCTACACCATTGAAAAAGCAATCACGAGTGCGCCCATGAATAGTAATAGCCTTTACTCCACAATCCTGCGCAATTTGTGCGATTTCAATGCAATTTCTATGATTTTTATCCCATCCAGTCCGCATTTTCAATGTTACAGGCACATCAACTGCGCCAACAACTTTTTGCAAAATGGTTTTAATCAGTTCTGGATACTGCATTAATACAGAACCGGCTAGTTTTTTATTAACTTTTTTAGCTGGGCATCCCATATTGATATCAATCAATTGGGCACCGTGTTTGACATTAAACTCAGCTGCTTTGGCCATCTCATCAGGATCGGATCCGACAAGTTGTACTGCACGTATACCTTTATCATCAGCTGAGATAATTCTTAATGCTGATTTATCAGTATGCCATACATCTGAATTTGCCAAAAACATTTCTGATATTGTCATGCCTGCTCCAAACCGGTAGCATAAATTTCGAAACGGTTTGTCACTGATTCCAGCCATTGGTGCGGCAATTAAGTTATTTCTTAATGTGACCTTACCAATATTTAGCAAATTTAAGTTGGCTATATTACGCATTTTTTCTCGAACTTAAAAGGGGAAAAACGTCAATTTTTCACTTTTTTTTACCAGTGATGCGACACCATTCTTCCTGTTCAATAACAGGATCAAGCTCAAAATGAGATCGATAAGCAGTGCAAACACTATGTGATTGGGTTGTAAGTATCCCAGATAAACCTAATAATCCGGATGGTTTAACAAGTTTATTTATATTTGGTTCAAGTTCTTTTAATGGACCAGCTAAGATATTTGCAACAATGACATCTGCTTGTAAAGCATCAGGAATATCTTTAGTTAAATAAAGTTCTAATTTATTGCTAACATTGTTACGAGCTGCATTATCACGGCTCGCTTGAATTGCTTGTGGATCAATATCAATACCAATTACACGTTTTGCGCCAAGTTTTAAAGCTGCGATAGCTAAAATGCCTGAGCCACAGCCATAATCTATAACTAATTTGTCTTTTAAATTTAAGCTATCTAGCCAAGTTAAGCATAAGGCAGTGGTTGGATGTGTGCCTGTCCCAAAAGCTAAACCAGGGTCTAGCATAATGTTAACGGCTTTAGGATCGGGAACTTCTTGCCAGCTAGGACAAATCCATAAGCGTTTACCAAATTGCATAGGATGGAAATTGTCCATCCATTCACGTTCCCAATTTTTATCTTCTAATCGCTCAATTTTATAAGAATATTGTTCAAGATCTAATATGACTTTTAATTCATCCAAATCAATTTGATCATCATACAGACCGATAACGTCAGTATTTCCCCAAAGTTTTGTTTCACCAGGTAACGGTTCAAAAACAGGCGTATCATAAGTATCTTCAAAGGTAACTGATAATGCACCTGATTCTTCTAATTGTTCACTAATTTGTTCGGCAAGATCACTAGTAGTATTAATTCTGAGTTGAATCCAAGGCATAATTTTTTCCTGTGTTACCAAACATATTGGCAATAATGAAAACAACCAATCCAATAATTAACGATGGAACTATTGGATGGAAAGAATAAATTTTAATATTATAAGCAGCCAATAAAGCATAACTCGTAGCACCAGCAAACATTGAGCAAAATGCACCAGTTGCATTGGCATTTTTCCAATAAAGCCCAAGAATTAATGGCCATAAAAATACCGCTTCTAAACCACCGAACGCAAGTAAATTTAACCAAATAATCATATCTGGTGGATTTTTGGCTGCTAATATCAGTAATCCTCCAAAAATAAAAGTAATACTAATAGATATACGGGTTAACATTTTGTCACTATATTTTGTATTAGGCTTTATACTTAAATAAAGATCTTTAATAATAACAGATGAAACTTGTAATAATTGAGCATTGATTGTCGACATAATTGCAGCTAATGGCGCAGCTAAAAAAATACCCGCTGCTAATGGAGGTAATACATGGATAATTAATGTAGGTATAATTAGATCTGGAACGGTTAAATCATCAATAATTGCTCTCCCAAGAGCACCCGATAAGTGCATAGTTAACATAATGATGGTCACTACGATAGTTCCAATGATGATACCTTGATGTACGGCTTTACTGTTTTTGTAAGCCATACAACGCACAGCAGTATGTGGTAAACCTACAACACCAAAACAAACTAATACCCAAAATGATGCCATAAAAGGGAAATCCATGAAATTGTTAGGACCTTGTGGAGATAACAAAGCAGGATCAATTTCTTTTAAACGATCAATAATTGTGGTAATCCCACCACCAGCATAAATAATTGCAGTTAATAGCAAAATTGAGCCGATGATCATCACTAAACCTTGGAAAGCATCATTTAAAATACTCGCTCTAAATCCACCAAATGCGGTATAAATGACAGTACCAATGCCGAAAATTAATAATCCAACGCGATAAGGTATGCCAACAGAAGATTGCAATAAACGGGCTCCACCGACAAACTGAACAGTCATAGCGCCAATAAAAGCAACGACAAGAGCAATACTGGCAAACCAGACAATCATCTTATTTTTATAATGAGCATAAAGCATATCACTTAACGTTATAGCATTATATTTACGTGCTAAAATAGCAAATTTCTTTCCTAAAATACCAAGTGAAAGCAAAACAGTAGGAACTTGAATCATAGATAATAATACCCAACCTAATCCATATTTATAAGCTGCTCCTGGACCGCCAATAAATGAGCTAGCACTAATATAAGTTGCTGCTAAGGTCATTGCGAGTAAAAAGCCTCCCATAGTTCTATTACCGATAAAATAATCGGTAAATTGATTTACTTTTTTTCGTTTTACATAAGCATAAATAGATAAGGCAAACACAAAAATGAGATAAATATAAATCGGTAAAATAATGTCGGTATTCATCATTAATCACTTAGTTTGTTCTAAAGAAATATTTTTGAACTGAAATTTTACAATCACCCAGCATAGCAAAATAAAACTCAAAGGAGACATAATACAAGAAAGTTCAAACCACATGGGAAAACCTAAAATGCCAGATTCATTGCCAATATTATAAGCAGTGACAACCCATGCAATCAAATAAATTACTGTAACTAATAAAGATAAAATCGCTTCTTTATTTGCTTGCTTATATCGTGTATCCATATTGTAAAAAATAGTCAATAGATGAAAGGTGGCTTAGAGTAAAAGAAAGTATATTATTTGGCAAGTATATTGCAATTTATGCAACGTAATGTTTTAAATATATCAATTTTAGCAATAATAAAATTGATATATAGTGCCAGTTAACTAATTTTTAACAACTCAAATCATGGAGAGCGTTATGTCAAACTATTTTAATACCCTAAATTTACGAGAAAAATTAGAACAGCTAGGGCAATGCCGTTTTATGAAACGTGATGAATTTACATCAGAATCTGATTTTTTAAAAGGTAAAAAAATTGTAATTATTGGTTGTGGAGCACAAGGTCTTAACCAAGGTCTTAATATGCGAGATTCAGGTTTAGATATATCTTATGCATTACGTAAAGAGGCTATTGCTGAAAAACGCCCATCATGGAAGAAAGCAACTGAAAATGGTTTTAAAGTAGGAAGTTATGAAGAATTAATTCCAACAGCAGATCTTGTTATCAATTTAACTCCTGACAAACAACATTCTACCGTTGTTCAAGCTATTCAGCCGTTAATGAAAAAAGGCTCTGCGCTTGGCTATTCTCACGGATTTAATATTGTTGAAGTAGGAGAAAAGATTCGCTCTGACATCACAGTTGTGATGGTAGCCCCTAAATGCCCTGGCACTGAAGTTCGTGAAGAATATAAACGTGGTTTTGGGGTACCGACTCTGATCGCAGTTCACCCAGAAAATGATCCAAAAGGAGAGGGGCTAGCGATTGCTAAAGCATGGGCTGCCGCAACTGGTGGACATCGTGCAGGTGTTTTACAATCGTCATTTGTTGCCGAAGTAAAGTCTGATTTAATGGGCGAACAAACAATTCTTTGTGGTATGCTACAAACAGGATCATTACTTTGTTTTGATAAGCTAGTGGCAGATGGTGTTGATCCTGCTTATGCATGTAAATTACTCCAATTTGGTTGGGAAACGATCACAGAAGCGCTAAAACAAGGCGGGATTACTTTAATGATGGATCGTCTATCTAATCCAGCTAAACTGCGCGCGAATGCTTTAGCAAAAAAATTAAAAGCGATCATGACAGATCTTTATCGTAAACATATGGATAATATTATTTCAGGAGAGTTTTCATCTACTATGATGAAAGATTGGGCAAATGATGATGCTAACCTACTTAAATGGCGTAAAGAAACAGGTGAAACCGCCTTTGAAAAAGCTGCTGACTATCAAGGTAAAATTGATGAACAAGCTTATTTTGATCAAGGCGTTGTTATGGTTGCAATGGTTAAAGCTGGTGTTGAACTTGCGTTCGAAACCATGCTTGAATCTGGCATTTTACCTGAATCTGCCTATTATGAATCACTACACGAGTTACCATTAATTGCTAACACCATTGCACGTAAACGTTTATATGAAATGAATGTAGTAATTTCTGATACTGCTGAATATGGTAACTATTTATTTGCCAATGCAGCAATACCATTATTAAAAGAAAAATTTATGCCAATGTTACAACCTGGTGATCTTGGTAAAGCAATCCCTGAAGGTAGCGTTGATAATGCACTATTACGTGATGTTAACGAACAGATCCGTCATCATCCAATTGAGATCATAGGACGTAAACTTCGTAGTTATATGATTGATATGAAAAGAATTAATGTAGCCAATTAATTATTCATCGATTTTACTATGTTAAAAAGTGCTTAATTGCACTTTTTTTATATTTATTATTTTTAAAAAAAGAGTTGATTGCTAATTTTTGATATGAATTATGTCATGATTTAAAAAGATCTAATAATTAA
>NZ_LZHM01000090.1:0-11136 GCF_001690875.1 Gilliamella sp. wkB18 | reverse complement strand
AACTTGGGGGATAATTTTTCCAATTTCTACACTTTGCCAACTGTCCATTAGAAACTCCCTACTGCATTGATAAACCAACCGTGTGAACGATAGTTCAGGTGTGTTAAGTTGTCGTTATAATCCGTAAAGTTATACCCCACTCCCATTTTAATATTATCGCCAATATTGCGGTAAATACTCGTCACAAAGCCATCTTTATGGTCATCAGCTAAATCGGTACGTAACGTACGACCCTCTACCTGATATTCCCAATCGCCTGTCTTATAATTTAAACGCAGCGCATACAAACTCGCCCCTGATGAGTACCAGTTACTTTCATTTTTATAGCGTAAATGACCTTGCCTATGGGCTGCTTTAAATGCAGTTTCCCAGTTTGCATTCCATTCATAAACCCCTTCTAACGACCACACCCAGCTCTTTTGGTCATACAAACTTGAAGTATAGCGTTTCCCACTCGATGAGGTCGAATTCGCTATCAGCTGATCGTCCGGATCTAACCCGTAAACATAAGTCAGTTTCCCAAATAAATTCAGATTGTTTATTAATTTAGGACGATAAGCAAAACCAATCATTGATTCAGTATAGTTGCTCACCACATCATTCGATGTGTCTTTATTCCCAAAAGTTTTTGCAAAATCAAACTGTGCTAACCAACTTAAGTTTTCACTGACAATCGTTTTCGCCCTATTGGTGGTGACCCATTGTCTTATCCGTTCACTACCTTCATCAATCCGATATTCCAGACGGTTACGAATTTGGAACCAATCATTTTTATAGCCGTAACCAGCCGCATAAACATCACGACGCGTTTCATCATGACCCGATAAACTAGTACGGTCACGATTACGGTTGTTTACACGCCCAACCGAGTAAGAGCCTTCAATAAATTGTGCTTCGGTAGGTTTATAACTGACACCATACACATCTGAAGTAGTATGATCGATTTTGCTAGTTTTGAATTGACGCTCAGAATAAAGCTCCAGCTCACTGGTCGCTTTGGTTCGACCGCCCACTACCGTGGTAATGCCTCGCCCAGAAGTAGAGTCCACATCATTTAACACTTTCGTATACAAATTAGTCTGCTCATTAACATCCCAACCTGCCTGAATACCCCCTCCAGCGCCTCGATTGGATGCAAAAATTTCCGCACCAATATTAATACTGTCGGTAATTTGTGAGTTATAACCAATTGTGGTACGGTTATCATCTGCCACATCGCCCGATTTGGCCACCGTTAATTGCTGAATAATATACCCTTTATCTCGACCATCAAAAAAACTACGCTCCAATTTAGCCGCAATTAATGCTTCATGTGTGGCGTCTTCACCATAGTTGTGGTCATTGCGGTGTTGTAATTCAAACGCTGCTGTATACACATCCCCCAATGCAGTGTAGTACTGCGCTCGAGTAAGTTTTTCAACATAGTTAGCCTTGTCTTTTTCTTGACTGTAACTCAACAACAAACCGTGTTTATCTTGCTCAAAATCATAACGTAGTTCACCACCCCACTCTTCTAAATCACTGCTGCGTGCTTTAGCAAAATTTGAAAAGCCCTCTTGCTGTTTTGAGTAGTAACCTTTAAAAGTCAATGGGATATCCTGCGCCGTAAAATCATTGAAATCAATTTTTTGCTCAACTTTCCACGCCGCTCCTCGTGTATCTCCTGACAGTACCGTTTGACTGAACGACAATCCACCATTGCTTGAAACAAATATATCACTTAAGCCCGCTTTGGTTTTGGCGTATTCCATTTGAGTATGAGTGCCTTGGGTTGGGCGAAGAATTAAATCAACCCCTTTCAACTCATAATTATCACCGCTTGACTGGTCTTCATTGATATATGTACCACCAATACGAATATGGTCGTTCAACCAATGATAAGCTCGACCACCAAACACTTTTTGACCTTCTAAATCAAAACCATCAGCATAATATTCATATTCCGCAATAATCCAAACAGGGTCACCCCCTACTAAGCTACCTCCACCTTCAATAATGGAACTACCTACTCCCCCATTACTGGTCATTGGCAACGCTTTGGTTAACATCACTCGTCCCTGAAATTGATTAACTTCATAATCCACGCCTTCCGTTAACGTGCTAGTACTAATGACTCGACCTGTGTTACGGTCACGCACTTCCATCGACAGCTTTAAACTGCCTTCTGTAATACGTTGATGTTTTAAAAAGTATAAACTACCACCCGTTGAGGCCAACTCATTATGGCTTCCTCGAGTCTCTCCATTGGATAAAAACACCGTTGCCAACGTGCGCGTATCCCCATATTGCGTGGTTTCCTCACTTTCATGGTATAACTTCGCTCCGTATAAACTTCGGTTAAAATTAGCAAACTCATTACCTGTAATTTGAGTATTGTAATTACCCCATAAACCGTAACTTTTGCCTTTTTCTAATTTGATATAAAACTTACCTTCCGTATCAATATCACTTTCAGTCGTCGAATCATCACCATAAATCGGATAGTAAGATTGTGGGTCAAGCTCACGCACAAAACGACTCGGGTCTTTTTCACCTAAATGACCAAACGCATTTTTTAATTTGGTCTCAGTTGTATCTAAATGAGCCGTTAAACGATAATCACCCTTGTTGGCTTTTAAATAAAATGCAACCCGACCATCCCAACTGCCCTTGCCGCTGTAATGATGACTGTCAGCTTCTTCTAATATGGCTTTACCTTCTCCTGTCACATTATTTTGTGCATAAGTAATATCCACAATACCTACGTAAAAAATATCGTCTTCTTGTTCAACAACCAACTTCTCATTTTGAGATTGGCGTTGACCTTCTTCATCTTGCCAACTTAAATTAAATTCATATTCACCAGGAGACAAAATCAGCTCACGCATGGCTCGACCATGATTATCCACCACCAATCGCTGACCATTTAGCATGACTTCTTTCTTATCGTTCAGACCGCTCATTTGTATTACTACCTTACGATCTTGAGCTGAGGCAACTATACCTTGATGATCAATACGACTTTGCCCAAATCCAGGAATCGTACTGTCGGATTTTAATTGACCGTAAAATAACGCTCCGTTATTAACCAAATCAGCTTCAACATTGGGTTTAGTATAAGCAATAAAATCACTTTCTTGAGTCACGCCATGACCCAAAGTACGAAACATTACCGCATAAACATTATCTTTTAATCCTGTATGACTAATCGTAGTTAAAACCGCTTTATACTCTGTATCAATCGATAACGGCTCACCATTATCGGTATCACCATTCCATAATACCGCTTCATAAGGACTAATATCACTAAAACGCAATGTCTTTAATGGATATTGATTATCCACGTCCGATTGTCGGTAAATTGTAATTTGATATTCGGCTATTTTGGTGGGATAGTTGGTGTAGACATAAAGCCCCATTGGAGTGGTAAATAACCCATCGGATGTTAACTTAACTTTTGGGTTATAAATACTGAGATTAAGCTTCTCTTCTGTATTAAATTCATCCCGAATAACATTTAGTTTAGGTACATTACCTGCTTTAGCATAAACCGCACTTGAGCCAAGAAGGAAAATAGCACTTATACCCAGACAAGAAAAATATGGAATCCGATTACATTTGCCCATGAATTATAATTTCCTTTCATTCAAATATTTATTTATACACAAGACTGGATTAAAGCTCTTAACCAATAAAGTGAAGATAAAATCCGTGATTAACTTTATATTTAATACTGCTTATATCTAAGGTGGTTTTATTTTTGTAATTGACAGACTAATGCTTAATAGAGTGCTTGGTCATTGTATGTTCATCATGGCTTCTGCTTCAATACATAATTTGCTAAGACTTGTAAACAAAAAAAACATAATAAAACAACAAATTGAAATTAATAATGCGGTTTAATGTAAGTTTTTTTAAGAAAAAATAATAAATACGCCAGAAAAGCGTAACATCATCAACAATCAATAGTTTCTTAAAAAAATCGCTATCGTATTATCAATAGTACGATAGCCTCATAGAAAGTGTATTTACGGATAATTAAATTAAACAAATTACCTATTGTCTAAAAGCTTACTTACTTTGATTAAATAATTGCGTGATTCTTGCGAAACGTGAGAGGTGACAAGCTTACGATAAACTTGTTGTGGGGTCATTGAATTAATGATATTGATAGCTTCGTTACGATCAGCTGAAAAAGTGCGAAGTACACTGCCTGCGCCGCCATTATAAGAAGTAATCATCGCATACCTTAAAGAGATTGGATTATTAATACCTGCTAAATATTTCGTTTTAAGTAAAGATAAATAGGCAGTTCCCATATCCACATTATTACGAGGATCAAGCAAAAACTTTCTACTTGGCTCTCCTGATTTACCGCGTAATTTAAATATATCTCGCCCAGCAGTATGCTGCTGTACTTGCATTAATCCAAGGGCATCAGTACGGCTAACCGCATAAGGGTTAAAGGCAGATTCAACTTCCATAATTGCTAAAATTAATCGCTCGTCAATAAAATACCGATTTGAAGCTTCAGTCACCAATGGCAAAAATTTCCGTGCGCGTTGATTAATATGATTTGGAACAAGCTTAATTTCAACATAAGTAATTTCATGTGAACCTGATTTACGTGTTCTGATATTATTTACTAACACATAATCTGCAAAATTATTAGCTCTGCCACTCCAACGAATAGGCTGCATTTCTTGATCTAACACCTGATTAAATAAAAAAGGTTCCTGAGACAAATCTTGGCTAATTTTATCGTGGCGAATAATATCCACAGGCTCTGGCATTAGCAATGTAGAAACAATTGCTTCTTTCAAATGCTCTTGAGGGGTATTTGACAATGTTTCAATGGTAATCACACCAGAAACAAAATTGATATGTACACGTGTTTGTAAATTATCTTCATATTGAACATAATCCTTAGGGCCTGCAATAAGAACTTCTTTTGGACCCCAAATCTGCTCAATATTATTGGCATATTGACTAATTAAAATATTAAAGGCATTTGTATCTTTAACATAATAATCTTCATCTTCGAAATTTGCATGTTTACTAGGACAACCGGCTAAAAGACTTACTGTAACAATTAATGTAATAATTTTAATATTATTTTTCATGTTAGCTCTCAATTTCGGGTTTGTATCCATCAATGACAACATCTTCACCTTCAAATAAAAATTTAACCATTTCAGTTTCAATTTTTTTTCGATGTTCTGGATTCATCATGTTAAATTTATTTTCGTTAATTAACATGGTCTGTTTTTTTAGCCACTCTTGCCAAGCCTGTTTAGAAATTTCATTGAAAATGCGCTTGCCAAGCTCGCCAGGATAAAGCTGAAAATCTAAACTTTCTGCCTCTTTTTTTAAATAATGGCAATAAATAACACGGCTCATATTTATCTCTATAAATCCAATTAACGATTGTTAACAATTATACCTGAAAATACTTATAGAAAAGAAGAAAATTATTGGCTATTTTGTTAGGTAATATTTCATTTCTTGATGAATATTTATTCACAAAAAACGAATAATCAGCTATTTTATTAACACAAAATTGATTAAAAACGATAGGAATAAAACAATGCAACCAAAAATCACACGCGACTTGTTTGACAAAGTTATTTTACCTGTTTATGCGCCAGCACAATTCATTCCTGTAAAAGGAAAAGGTAGCCGAATATGGGATCAAAACAACGAAGAATATATTGATTTTGCAGGTGGCATTGCAGTTAATGCGCTTGGGCATTGTCATCCTCGATTAATAGACGCATTACATCGACAAAGTGAAAAATTATGGCATGTAAGCAATGTCTTTACCAATGAACCAGCTCTAACTTTAGCACAAAAACTCACTACTCATACTTTTGCTGATCGTGTCTTTTTTGCCAATTCAGGGGCCGAAGCCAATGAAGCAGCTTTCAAGCTAGCTCGTTATTATGCGATTAAAAAATATCATCCTAACAAAACTAAAATTATCGCCTTTTACCAATCTTTCCATGGCCGTACTTTTTTTACTGTCTCGGTTGGTGGGCAAACTAAATATTCCGACGGTTTTGGCGCCAAACCTGCTGATATTATTCACGTACCGTTTAATAATTTAGAAGCAGTAAAAGCAGTTATGGATGATCATACTTGTGCAGTAGTGCTTGAACCAATACAAGGAGAAGGAGGCTTAACTTCAGCAACACCTGAATTTTTACAGGGTGTTAAGGCGCTATGTGATGAGTATAAAGCACTACTTGTATTTGACGAAGTCCAATGCGGAATGGGTCGTACTGGCAGTTTATATGCTTACCAACACTATAGTGTAACGCCAGATATATTAACCTCAGCAAAAGCACTTGGTGGCGGATTTCCAATTAGTGCCATGCTAACCACAGAAGAGATTGCATCAGTTATGCAACCAGGCATTCACGGCACAACTTATGGTGGAAATCCACTTGCTTGTGCAGTAGGGTGTGAAGCTTTTGACATGATCAACTCACCTGAATTACTCGAAAGTATACCAAAACGCCGAGCCATTTTTATTGAACACCTCGAAACAATTAATGATAAATTTAAAGTCTTTCGACAATACCTCGGTAAAGGATTATTATTAGGGGCAGAACTACAACCTCAATTCCATAATAAAGCCTGTGATTTTTTAAATATTGCAACTGAATTTAAAGTCATGATTTTAAATGCAGGACCAAACGTATTACGTTTTACGCCTTCGCTCATCATAACAGAAGATGAAATAAAAGAAGGCATGACACGATTGACAAAAGCCATCGAAAAGGTTGTCAATTCTTGAGTTTTTCTATACAGTAACGTCATTTTAATAGATTAAGTGCCATTACTGGGCTTAAAGGATACACTTTCATGAATAACATTCGCCCATTAAATTACGCTAAAACTCACTTTATATTAAGTGCCCCTGACATTTCTCACCTACCGAATGATACAGGAGTTGAAGTTGCTTTTGCTGGCCGCTCAAATGCAGGAAAATCAAGCGCACTAAACACATTAACCAATCAAAAGGGGTTAGCCAGAACCAGTAAAACGCCTGGACGGACTCAATTAATTAATCTATTTGAAGTCGAAGAAAATTGCCGTTTAGTCGATTTGCCGGGTTATGGCTTTGCCCAAGTGCCTGAAGCAATCAAACGCAAATGGCAAAAATCACTGGGTGAATATTTACAAAAGCGTGAAAGTTTAAAAGGACTAATTGTCCTAATGGATATTAGACACCCCTTAAAAGATCTAGACCAACAAATGATTGAATGGGCAGTTTCGGTCAATATCCCAATTATGTTATTACTGACTAAAGCCGATAAATTGGCCTCTGGAGCACAAAAAAAACAAGTTAACATGATTAAAGAAGCGATTTTACCTTTCCAAGGTGACATTACTGTAGCGCCCTTTTCGTCACCTAAACGCATTGGGCTAGAACCATTAAAACAAAAATTAAATGAATGGTTTAATTTGCAATAAAGGAAACTAGTTAATGAATAGTGCTGCTTTTTCATTTCATACCTTATCGCCAGATCGGATTTTAGATGGTTTAGCATCAATGGGGATTAGTGTTGATTCTGGATTAACACCATTAAACAGCTATGAAAACCGTGTTTACCAATTTTATGATGAACAGCGCACTCGTTACATTGCTAAATTTTATCGCCCACACCGTTGGACAAAAAAGCAGATTCTTGAAGAGCATCAATTCACACAGCAGCTCTTAAATGCGGAAATTCCTGTTGTTGCACCTCTGGTATTTAACGACCGTACCTTACATGAATATCAAGGCTATTTCTTCGCGTTATTTCCTAGTGTAGGTGGACGGCAATACGAAGTAGATAACATAGAACAAATGGAATTAGCAGGTATGCGACTTGGTCAAATACATCAAATTGGTGCTAAAGAAACATTTTTATATCGCCCCACAATCGGGCTTGAAGAGTACCTTTATAAGCCGCAAGACACTTTATTATCTTACCGTTACCTTCCCTCTAAAATTCATATTGAACTCAAAGCAACTTTAACACAATTGATTAAGACCGTAGAACAACATTGGCATAATGACTGGCAAGCAATTCGCTTACATGCAGATTGTCATGCAGGCAACATCTTATGCCATGATAATGTGATGTTTGTCGATTTTGACGATTCACGCAATGGTCCAGCCATTCAAGACTTATGGATGTTACTGCATGGTGATCGTCAAGAACAACGACTACAGCTAGATACACTCATTGAAATGTACGAATCTTTTTACCATTTTGATAAAGAACAACTAAAATTAATTGAGCCCCTAAGAGCTATGAGAATGGTGCATCATTTAGCATGGATAATTACTCGTTGGCAAGATCCCGCTTTCCCCATTGCCTTTCCATGGATTACAGATCTTGATTTTTGGCAGCAACAATTGACACAATTTAACCAGCAGATTCAAGCGATTAAATCCCCTCCGCTGCAATTAATGTCAACTATGTAAAATGGGCTATCTATTTACTATAAAAAATAGCGGGTATTTCGACGTTACTCACCCTTTCTACTTATCAAGTAACTTCAATAAATTATTTAAATCAGGGGATTGAATAATCAATGCTTCTTTGTCCTTTTTTGAAAGATGTTTTATTCGATACTCAAGTTTTAAAGCTAATGACCGTCCACCGACTTTAACTTGGTAAACCACTTTTAAATCTTGATGACCTTTTAGATGCTTGGCACCTTTATTATTCTGATGTTGGCGTAATCGTCTTTGTACATCGGTTGTAATACCTGTATAAAGTGATTGTTTGGCTGTCCTAATAACATATAAAAACCATATCGATGTTTGCTCTGACATAACTCATTTAAACAATAAATTACAAAATCAATAAAACCGGTATCATAGCATTTTAAACAAACCACATATACAACTTAAACCGAATCTACCTTCTATTTATATTCCAATCATATAAAAACCATAGTGTCGTTTACATTAATCACGATAATGTTTAAGATAAAGCAATTTTTTCAAGTTCCACTGAGGTTATATAATTTGAATAATTTTGCAAAAATTATTGAACGCCAACGAGGCAATATCAAGTTTGCCTACGTACAAAATGATGAAATCGATTATCTTAAGCTTTTTGACCAATTTTTAGCAGAAGAAGGGCATCACCAGCTACTTGATCCTAGCGATAAAATAGAAAGATACACTTACTTAATCAATCACAACCAAACCAAATTTATTTTCAAAATAGACGGCGGAGTCGAACATCGTTTAGAACGCCGAATTATTGCAAAATTAACTGGCGATTTTTATTTCAATTTAATTCGTAAATTGGCGAAAATCTCGCTTGATAAGTGTGATATTGCCTATGAACTTTATCTTGTTGCTTTTGACGAAAAAACGAAACGTCATTACATGATTTTTAACTTCATCGAAGGGCGCTCACTAGCGTGGGACGAAATGAAAGATTACGGAGAGCAAATAAAACACTGCGTTGAAAAACTTCACCATTATAACTTGGTTTCAAATGATATCCATGGTGGAAACTTTATTTTAACACCGGACGGAAAAATTAAAGCCATTGATTTAACTAACTCAGGGTTTATCTGGTTAACCAAAGCTAACGACGCCATTGAATTACAAGAACGGTTTAATATCAAAATAGAAGTTCCATTTTTAGCAATGGCGATAAAAAAATTCACTCATGGATTTAAACGGTTATCAAGAAAACTTCGCGGTAAGGAAAATTAAATTAAAACCCATTTATATGAGGATGCACTAAACACCTCACACTTTCAATAATTGATAATTTTTGAATAATACATTTCCTAACCACGTTCTGTTTTATATTCAACATCACCTTCATGGATTTATCCCTGTGTATACAGGGAACACTCTAATTTTATCTATATGTTTTATATAAACTTATTTAAATTGGTAAATTCTACCAAATTTTTTCAATTTTTAAAAACTTTTAACTAATTAATTTTTATAAAATAAAAAGCAGGCTCACTTTAATTTTTCCATTTTTACCAAGACCTATCATTTTTTAATATAAATTCATAGAGATACATAAATTCAATAGTTCTTAGATGAAAATAAACTTAGTTTTGACTTTTGTGTTAATACAAACTTTGCCATAACCATTTTAAATTCGCGTTTTATAATCGGTAAAATCGCACCCTGTCAGTAACGATAACATCAGTAAACTACTACCTAATATTAAGACTTTTTTGATTTGTGTTTTCATCAGTTATTACCTGTTAGTTAAAGTTTTTTAATCGATTCTGTCACTGCTTCGGCTTATGGCTCGTATCAGCTGTATATTGGTATGACAGTAAGTATGGAAACACTTTTTTACCCCGCAAATCTTAAACTTAACAGTAATCTAATGAATTAAAATAACTTTATAAAAGATAATTACCACTTTCCGCACGGATCAATTTTAATCTACCATCCGACTTAATATTGTAATAATGACTTCCTAAAGCAGGTCTACTACCCGTTACCGCGGGTTCAATTTCGCTATAATTAGGATATAGACTATAAATATCCTTATTTTTTATCCAATTTGGCACATTTTCTAAATGATAGGTAAACGTAACCATACGCATACCTTTAAGTTGATTATCCACATCTATAATTTTTTCTACCACAACCCGACCAAAGCAGAAGTTAGTCCCCCCCCACCAATCTACGTATTTACGACCTTCATCCGTTAAATTATAACGGTACAAAGGCTTATCACCGTCATGACCAACCAGCTCTTCGGTAAATAATCCCTCTTTGGCATAGAGGGATAGTTTTAAATTAAGCTCATTATTGGCGGCGATTTTATCCCATGCATCATCAGGATCAATTTCGCCTTCAATATATTGAATAGTATAAGGATACATATCTTCATAAACCTTACCGACCCTTAAGCAAGATTTTTTATTTCCTGTTGGGTTATTAATATCGTTTTCTCTTTGAATTCGCGTTTTATAATCGGTAAAATCGCACCCTGTCAGTAACGATAACATCAGTAAACTACTACCTAATATTAAGACTTTTTTGATTTGTGTTTTCATCAGTTATTACCTGTTAGTTAAAATTTGTTAATCGATTCTGTCACTGCTTCGGCTTATGGCTCGTATCAGCTGTATATTGGTATGACAGTAAGTATGGAAACACTT
>NZ_LZHM01000089.1:0-794 GCF_001690875.1 Gilliamella sp. wkB18 | reverse complement strand
CAAATCGTCCCAATCATATTCTTTTATTCGGCGTTTTTTCGGTTGTAAAAATACCGAAGGGTGATGTAAAAACTTAAAGTTAAAAAAGTAACTTTCGTTAACATAGACTTTACCGGTTTTACGATTGAATATAATGGGGCTGCCACGGCGGGAGAACAGATAATGATATAGTTGAGGAACAGCATAATATACAGCACAACAACTTGCTATTACTCCAACTAATGTTGCCAAAAATAATTTAGTTTCTAAAATTGGATTACATAAATAAATTAATATAGATAATAAAACTATTGTCGGGCATAGAAAGATAACAATAATCATATGAATACATAAATAAAAAGCTTGATCAGAAGGAATCTGACGAATAAAGGCACAATAGGTATTATTGGCATAACTTAAGCGATCGTCATGCAAAGGTACACTATAAGGACCTTTATCTAGATCCCCAAACCAACCAAAGATTTGTGGGCGGTATTTTGATGGCATAATTATTCCTTATTCCTTAATCATCTGGGTTATTCCGTTATATGGTATCTTTGTTTGATTTCGGCGAGCTCTTCTTGCGATGTGGCATTAAACGCTTCGACCATCCATTCGGGCCAACCTTGCCCTTCAATCCTATGGGCTTTAAATTCCGCTTCTTGATCTGACTTATATTCACCGTCATCGATATTGGCAGATTTATAATGCACCATAAAACTATTGATCCACCCCCAAACAAATGTACTTCCTGCACCGGCTCGCATAGGATCTAACATAATATGATCTATCACTTGGTGCGTGCCCGGTTGGCA
>NZ_LZHM01000088.1:0-1079 GCF_001690875.1 Gilliamella sp. wkB18 | reverse complement strand
CTCCATATTCCACATCCCCAAGGCACTTTTTAACTCGCCTAAGGCTTCAAAAATAGTTATAGCCGCAAAAGCTTTGGCTACGGTTTTAGAAATCAAGGTATTTAACATCTGTTTAGCTTTAATTTCAGGTACTAATGTGCCCGAAACTGTTGAACGCATCGCTTTAACTAGCTGCATTTTTAATTTGATGTCACGGTATAAAGCCACGCTATCAACACTTAATAATGCTAACGAGCCTAAGTCAATCGCCAGTTGGTGCATTTTTTTATCTTGGCTTTCACCTTCTTTAACGGTGTCCATTATTTTAATAATATTTTTATTATATTATTCCGTTATATGGTGTCGTTGTTTGATTTCGGCGAGCTCTTCTTGCGATGTGGCATTAAATGCTTCGACCATCCATTCGGGCCAGCCTTCACCTTCAATCCTATGGGCTTTAAATTCCACTTCTTGATCTGACTTATATTCACCGTCATCGATATTGGCAGATTTATAATGCACCATAAAACTATTGATCCATCCCCAAACAAATGTACTGCCTGCGCCGGCACGAGCAGGATCTAACATAATATGATCTATCACTTGGTGCGTGCCCGGTTGGCACACCATTAACACGGTTGAACTTAAGGCATTACGTGACATATTATGAATAATAACACCGTGCAAATCGTCCCAATCATACTCTTTTATTCGGCGTTTTTTCGGTTGTAAAAATACCGCAGGGTGATGTAAAAACTTAAAGTTAAAAAAGTAACTTTCATTAACATAGACTTTACCGGTTTTACGATTAAATATAATGGGGCTGCCATAGCGGGAGAATAGATAATGATACAGTTGAGGAACCGCATAATACATAGCGGCACAACAAGTAATAAATCCAATAATTCCAATCAAACAAAGCATGCTACCACTATCTGGATGATCATAATCCATAATAAATGTAGGAAAACCAATAAGAAGTATAAATAAAACAATAACAATAACAAAATGGAGACAGCCATAAAAAATCTGATCATTGTGATCCTGACGAATAAAGGCACAATAGGTATTATTGGCATAACTTAAGCGATCGTCATGCA
>NZ_LZHM01000087.1:0-798 GCF_001690875.1 Gilliamella sp. wkB18 | reverse complement strand
GGCTCGGTTTGGGTGGTTAAGTATAATCCCCGTGCAGCTGCTATGGCGCCCCATTCGTCGGTTCTTAGCTCAAAGCCTTCGCCACGCTGCGCTTTACTTTGGTCAACTAAGTGACCTAAATTCAGTTGGGTTTTGCCGTATTCGGTGGCGAGTTTGATGTGCTCTTGCCCCCGTTTGTCATCCATGCGTAATTTATTATTCGCTGGGGTGCGTATCACATTGCGGTGTTTGTTAATGGCGGTGACAGGGTCTGGGTGAGCACTGTCGTGCATTGCATGGGCAATATACGGTCTGTCAGGGTTGCCTTGCATAAAAGCTATTGCTACTTCAGTACCGTCAATCAGTGGAAAGTGAAAACCGTATTCACTGCCGGCATAGGGTTTGGCTAACCTTATCCATAAGCTTTCTTCGCCATTTTTCCAATCTGTTAAGTCAAAGTTAAATTTAACCCGGTAGCGCCCTTGGGTATCAATATAGCCATAGGTGTCATTATCGGGACTGGTGACCCGTGCCGGTAAGGTGCCACTGACTTGTGGCCAAGCAAGGGGTGCTGGGCGATACGGTTTTAATACCTTAAAAGGTATCGCAGTAAAACTGAGCTGGTAAGCATCAGTGCGGCTGCCGCTGCCCGTAACACTTAAAATAATAATGCCTTCATCAATATCAATCAGCGGGGCGCCATTAAGGCTAATGAGTTGCCCAGGAGCAAGGTTATAACGGTTGCTTTTGCCTCGGATAATTATTTGTTCACTGATTGCTTGTTCATGGCGAATACGTGCGTACCAATTGCCACTTTCT
>NZ_LZHM01000086.1:0-19897 GCF_001690875.1 Gilliamella sp. wkB18 | reverse complement strand
AATTGCAAAAATAACTGAAAATAGTGTTTATTGTGACAATACGAGAATTAATAAAAAGAGCTATTTATTACATTCGAGTTTGAACAACGCTACGCAAGCAGTGAATTTTAGATTAAAGATGCAAATTGAAAAAATACAGCAACAAATTGTTGAGAATTTAAAACAACTGGAGAACGAGCATGACAAATAAAACGATTAATGATTTTGAAAAAGAAATTTTAAGAAAAATTGATAATAATGAATGGTTAACAGAATGCGAGGTTAAGCGTTTAATACGTGACTGTTACGCTGTTGATTCTATAGATGTTCGAAGCGGTGACTGGACAGTATATAAACAGGAAATTATTAAGCTTGGATGTCGTACGTTTAGAGTTAATTGGGAGCGGGGGTTAACAGAGTGTCAAGATGACTTGTTTGAATCTCAAATACCCGTCGAAGTTAAACAAATAACAAAAATGGTTGAAATAGCAGAATGGGTAGAATTGGAGCAAAAAAATGGCTAGAGGAATAAATAAAGTCATTTTAGTGGGTAATTTAGGTCAAGATCCAGAAGTTCGCTATATGCCAAATGGTAATGCTGTCGCTAATTTGAGTATAGCGACATCAGAAACATGGAAAGATAAGCAAACTGGCGAGCAAAAAGATCGCACTGAGTGGCATAGAGTTGTTATTTTCGGTAAATTAGCCGAAATTGCGGGCGAATACTTAAAAAAAGGCACTCAAGTGTATATTGAAGGGCAATTACAAACTCGCAAATGGCAAGATCAAACCGGCAATGATCGTTACACTACTGAAGTTGTTATCAATCCAATTGGAGGTACATTGCAAATTTTAGGTTC
Source organism: Gilliamella sp. wkB18 (assembly GCF_001690875.1). NCBI lineage: Bacteria > Pseudomonadati > Pseudomonadota > Gammaproteobacteria > Orbales > Orbaceae > Gilliamella > Gilliamella sp. wkB18. The sequence goes on along the minus strand of NZ_LZHM01000086.1, from coordinate 19,058 downwards.
TCGCAATAACAGCGATAGCGTGCAAAGCGCTACTAATCAGCAAACGTCAAAACAAACTGAAAAAACAGCACAATCTGAGCCACCAATGGATTTTGATGACGATATCCCGTTCGCCAAAATCGGACTGCAATATCCAAGACACACTATTAACTCAATATAAGCATTTTATTTATCTGTGTTGACATTAATTTCATCGGGTTGTATAGTTGTAATCACTACAACATACGCGGACTTCCGCACCCGAAAGCTAGCGGTTTTTTTATGCCTATTTTTAGGTATTTGATCATGTCTATGATCGGGTCGAGAGGACGTAATACAATACTCGAAAGAGGAATAAGTCCCGCCGTCGTATGCGGTAGTTGAAGCCCGATCACCTACTAAGTGATCAAATAACTAAACATACGAAAAGGTATAAAATCATGTCAACTCAAAAAAACATAAGCATATCGCTAGATACAGTCAATAATCTTCAAGCATTAACAGCCAAGGCACTAGCTGTAATACAACTCTTATCTACTGATGGACAAAGCATTGAAGGCTTTGAAAGTCGTCACGTTTTTATTATGGATGCTATCTGGCTTGTAAATGACTTGGTGGACTCTATCAAAAATGAATTGAGAGGCATTTAATTATGAATCAATTAATTAATTTACAAAACAAAGTATTAACAATGTCTAGCCGTGAGATAGCGGAACTCACAAATAAAGAGCATAGAAATGTAAAACGCGATATTAAAAATATGTTAGAGCAACTTAATATTAGTGTGCTCAGTTTTGAGCAGACCTACAAAGATGTTCAAAATAAACAACAAGTAGAGTATTTATTACCTAAAAAATACATTGAATGTTTACTCACTGGCTACAGCATTCCGTTAAGAATGAAAGTTATTGATCGTATGCACGAGTTAGAAGAAATTGTTAATCAACAACCATTAAAGTTACCAACTAGCAAAGAGCTTGCACTAATGGTTATTCAAGCCGAGGAAGAAAAAGAAAAACTACAACTTGAAGTTGATTACCTAAAACCTAAAGCAGAATTTCATGATATGGCTGTAGATATTCACGGTGCTGTATCTGTTGGGCAAGCGGCAAAAACGTTAGGGACTGGGCGCAATAGATTATTACAATTGATGCGACAAAGAAAATGGATAAATCGCCGCAATGAACCGTACCAAGATAAGATAGAACAGGGATTATTGGATGTAAAACTTTCAAATTGGGAGCACCCAGAAAAAGGCATTCAAGATGTCATAACAACTCTTGTAACAGGTAAGGGAATTACAAAATTAACTAAAATGTTAAGCACTAAACTTGTAGCCTAACTGATATACGTAAACAAAGGGCTTAATGCCCTTTTTAATCCACAAAATCTGTTAATAACTCATTTAACAACCACCCTATTCTATTAATTTATTACAACTATCTGCGCTGATTATTTTGCGTAGATATTTTATGGGAATAATTATGCAAATTGATGAATCCGTATTTAACCACGGCAAAATCGAATTTCAACATATCGACTATGGTTATGTTTTCTTGTTTGATAACGAGCTTTATATGAAGATTGAATTAGACCCGATTATTCTGTCGTTTGTTTTCAAATGCTCATCTAAAGGTGTACACGAAATAACTAACGGATGCGCAATCAATCTTATTAGCGGTCAAGGAGAAGTGTTTGCTGATAACTGTATGGTCGAACCAGTAAAAGCTGTAATTAAGAGGAAATAATCATGACTACACACGAACTAAAAATTAAATCAGAGTATTTTATGGACGTTGCTCAATGTCAGAAAAAAGCCGAAATACGTTTCAACGACCGTAATTACAAAGTCGGTGATATTCTAGTTTTAAATGAAATTGACCAGAGCGGTAATCGTACAGGTCGTAAATGTAGCGTTATCATCTCTCACATTTTAGATGATGCAGAGTATTTGAGAGATGGATATGTGATGTTGAGTATCGGAGTAATGTCTAGGTTTGTATTGCAGAATAAGGAATATTATGACTAAACAATTAAAAAAGATTCTTATAAATCACAATGGTTTCGCATATGTAAAAAGTGGTGAAGATACGTTAATTATCAGTTGCGCTTTAATTAGTAAAGAAAGCGACGGCTATTTTGTGCCTGCTATGCATTCGAATGATTTTGTAGAGTGGGCTATGAATTTAGATGATGTGACTGAAATTATAACATTGCTTTATTAGTAGAGGCAAACATGACTAACTACACTAAAGCACAGCGAGAGATATGAGAAGAAATTATAGGAGTAAATAATGTTAAATAATCTAACAATTGAAGATCCGCGCTACAGCAAAGCGCAAGTTTGCTCATATTTGGGCGAGCTAGATCAAACGACACTAGACAAATGGGTGGCAAAGGAAAAATTCCCAAAGCCCGATTTGTATTTAGGTAGACACCCACGCTGGAAATTGTCTACCATTAATGCGTATCTCGCCCAAAAAGAACAAGAATATCAATCATGCGGTTAGGTTATCTATATAGTCCGCATACCACTGCATCATCTCACGACGCCCCTCCAAATATTGTGCGTGGTTGTAAATACCTCGCACACTGCCCTCCTCATGATTTAACTGTTTTTCTATCCAATCTCGATTAAAACCATGCTCGTTTAACACACTAGAAAATTGATGTCTAAATCCGTGCCCAGTTGCACGATTAGCAAATCCCAATCGTTTTATTAAGCCCAAAATAGCACCGTTAGACATGTGTTTTAAACTGCTATTTCTACCAGGAAAAACATATTCTCCCCGTCCTGTAATTGGTTGTAAAAATTTCAGAATAGTAATAGCTTGATTAGATAACGGAACCACGTGAACCCTTGATTTTTTCATGGATTCTTTTGGTAGTATTATGTATTTTTTATCTAGGTCTACATACTCCCATTTGCAACTCAATAATTCCATAGTCCTGACAGCAGTTAATATTAATAATTCTGTAGCATAACGAACTAAAATATTACCCGAATACGATCGTAACGCTCTCATAAATTCACGCATATCATCCTCCATTAAAAACGCATAATTTTCTGGCGTATGTGTGATCATGGCTTTAGCTAATTCACGTGCAGGATTGTTTTCCGCTCTCTCTGTAATAATTGCATATTGAAAAACTTCGGTACATCGTTGGCGCATTTTTTTTGCAATCTCCAATGCGCCTCTATTTTCTATTTGTTTTAAACAGTTTAACATTTCTAGAGGCTTGATTTGCGCAATATCCATATCGCCAACGAACGGGAATATATCTCTTTCAAAATACCGAATAATCATTTCTCTGGTATTGATAGACCAATTCCGTTTTTTTGTATCAAACCATTCAAGGGTTATTTTTTTAAAAGTATTTCCTTGCGCGATATTAGCAAGTAAAGTTTTTCTTTTTCGCTCAACAGCAGGATCTTTGCCGTAAGCAAGCATCTGCCGAGCTAATTCTTTTTCGTTGCGTGCATCAGATAAACTAATATACGGATACTTACCGATCGTTAGCGTTTTTCTTTTGCCGTTGAACTGATAATCATAGCGCCAAGATTTAGTTCCTGTAGGTGTGATGTATAGATATAGGCTTTCAAAGTCTGGCAACTTGTACGGTTTTTCTTTTGGTTTTGCTGATTCAATGGCTTTTACAGTTAGCATAATTACGGTATTTTTGGTCACGGTATTAAAATATACCGTAAATATACCGTTTAAATGTTTGCGTTGTCAATCGTTTAGAATCGTGTTTAGTCGTATCGAAATACCTTAAAACACTGTTAAAATAAGGCTTAAATCGTAGAATGTCGTTTTTAATCTTGTTTGCGATTTCGACCCCAGCAGGAATCGAACCTGCAACTAGCCCTTAGGAGGGGCTTGTTATATCCATTTAACTATGAGGTCATAAGATTGCTTATTTTAATAAATTTAAAATAACAATGCCAATTAAATAACGAAAAATTTTGCATTTTGAGTAAACATGATACAATTACTTAAACTTAGACCTCATTATTTTTAATTGAAGATACTATGAAAAAAAGAATAATTGGTATTATGTTTTCTATAATGGCTCTCACTAGCTGTGCTTCTTATGAACCAGAAACGAACACATATAGTGATCCTCTATCTGGGTTCAATAAAGTCATGTTTAATGTCAACTATTATGCACTTGATCCGTATATTTTACGTCCAGCAGCCGTTGTTTGGAAAGATTATGTTCCAACACCATTGCGTAAAGGTGTAGTTAATTTTTCTTCTAACCTTTCTGAACCCGCTTCAATGGTCAATAGTTTATTACAGGGTGAAACTCAACAAGCTGGTAAACATTTTGCACGATTCTTTCTAAATACAGTCTTTGGACTTGCCGGATTGTTTGATGTCGCAAGCATTGCAGATCCTCAATTACAAAAAGGTAATAGGCATTCTTTCGGTGACGTACTAGGGCATTACAAAGTTCCTTATGGACCATACGCTGTTTTACCATTTTATGGTTCAGCAACGTTAAGAGATGAAGGAGGTAGTATGATCGATACTCTTTACCCTCCGTTAGTTTGGCTTGATTGGCAATGGGCATTAGTACGAGGTGTCTTTGATGGAATAGAAGCACGAGCTGTTGCCATTGAATTTGAAGATCTGATTAAAAATAGTGATGATCCATATAATTTTATGCGTAATGCCTACTTCCAACGTCATGATTTTATTGTATCTGGTGGCAAAGTGGATGAAGGAAAACAGCAACAACGCCAAGAGTCCATTAATAGTTTTATCAACGATATTGATTCAGAATGACCTGTGATAGTAATAATCGTAAAAAAAACCGACTAATAATTGACGGTTTTTTTATTTGCCTTTCATTTCAGGTAAATAATGCCAAAATCGCTTCGGCATTTGTCGGCGTTGTAATTTAGGATTTTCTCTTTCTTTAATTGTTAATGCATTACAATAGCGAAGCCACATATTTTGAAAAAGTGTTTCATTAGGCGATAAATATTTTTGCCTAACTTGACCATTAACAATAAGATCATCTGGATCAGCAAGGGATATTTTTTCAATGCTTTCTAAATTATAAAAATATCCATACTGTCTTTTTTCATCATAAATTGCCCATTGCTGATCAGCAAAACGATCTTTAAAAAAATTCACTACTAAAGGTAATGCATTATAAACAGGAGCGACAACAGAAAAATAAATTTTGTCAGGTTGATTATTACCAGAATATTTAATGGGATTTTCAATAGTTGTAAAACGAACAAATTGCATCAAATAGTGCCTTTCCCTACTCACTTTTTTTGCTATATCTCGCACAAAAAGTACATCAGGATCGGCAAAATCTGTTTCAATTGAGTGCTCAGCCTTAAAAACTTTACAAATATAACGGAAAATAATTAAATCACTTTCGGGCAATTCCGATAACCAAACATAAATTAGCTGATTAAGGGAAGTAGTGCTTATTTTTTTTTCCAACGCTGTTTGCACACGCTCAAATTTACTATTGCGAAATTCGACAAAATGAGACTCAGTAACTAAAAGTGGCTCAACTTGCCCTTCTGTTAATAAACATTCTGGCATTTTTTTTAATTTAAAAGCATCAAAAACAGCACAAAGCAGTCCTTCAAAACTTTTATCATAATAAAATGCTAACATATCACCATCCCATCACTAACTGAGTAGGTACATTAGTTGATTTATCTTCAAGCAAAGAGGGTTCCTGTAAAGATAGCCGAATATATTCAGCCGATGAATCTAATAATTTAAATTTTTTCATTTCGTGGCAAATAATAAAAAATTGTGCACGTTTAAGTACTACACCAATACGTTTCAAAGCATCAAGAGTTAATTTACGATGTCTTCTTGCCATAACAATTAATTTAGCTGATTTAACGCCAATTCCTGGTACACGCAGGATCTTTTGATAACTATCGCGATTAATATCGACAGGAAAAAACTGCGGATTACGTATAGCCCAAGAAAGTTTAGGATCAACGGCTAAATCAAGGTTAGGATATTTATCATTAACAATTTCATCGACATCAAAAGCGTAAAAACGCAATAACCAATCTGCTTGATATAATCGGTTTTCACGTACTCTTGGAACTTCTTTCACAACAGGCAACCTTTTATCATAACTATTTACAGGAATAAATCCCGAATAATAAACCCGCTTCATGCTAGGCCGTTTGTAAAGTTTAGCAGTTAATTGCAAAATCTGTTTATCCGATTCATCAGTTGCACCGATAATAACTTGAGTACTTTGCCCTGCAGGCACAAATTTAGGGGTTGATCGAATTTTTTTGCGATCTTCGATATTTTCTAACAAATTTTGATGAATTTGACGCATAGGTTGGTATATGCTTTGGTGATCTTTATCTGGTGCTAATAATTTGAGATTTTGCTCAGTTGGAATTTCTAAATTAACACTCATCCTATCAACTAATAAACCAGCTTGATTAATTAACTCGTTACTTGCGCCTGGAATCGCTTTCATATGTATATAACCATTAAAGCCATGCTCATTACGCAAAATCTTTACCACTCGAATCATTCTTTCCATGGTATGATCTGGACTTCTCACAATTCCGGAACTAATAAATAAGCCTTCAATATAATTGCGGCGATAAAATTCGATAGTTAAGTCAGCCAGTTCTTTAGTCGTAAATCCAGCTCTAGGAATATCGTTACTTTGTCGATTAATGCAATAAGCACAATCAAACATACAATAATTAGTCAGCATAACTTTTAATAATGAAACGCATCTTCCATCAGCAGTAAAAGTATGGCAGATACCACAATGACGTGCATTACCTATACCTTTATTTCGATTGCTTCGGGAAGATCCACTTGAAGCGCAAGAAATGTCATATTTTGCCGATTCGGCTAATATTTCTAGTTTAGCTATTATTTTTTCATTCATTTTGGATCTACCAATACTGTGTATTTATACAGTATACTATGATGTTATTCTTTTCTGCAAGCAAATAATAGAAGTGAAGTCAGTTAAAAGCATGACTAGCTAAAAACTATAAAATATTAATAACGCTCTTTAATTAAACGATCAATATATTATTCAATTGGTAAAATAAAAAGATTATTAAGGTATTGTTCAGCTTACAAGTGTACGCTATAATTACCAAGGTCTTTATAAAGCATTTAATTTAGGAGCTGAACATTAAATGAAACGCGTTGTTATTACAGGGTTAGGTATTCTTTCAAGCATTGGGAATAATACTAAAGAAGTTTTAGAATCATTAAAAGTAGGTCGCAGTGGAATTACTTTTTCACAAGAAATGAAAGATAGCGGAATGCGTAGCCATGTATGCGGAAATGTCAAATTAGATACTACAGGTTTAATTGATCGCAAAGTAGTTCGCTTTATGAATGATGCTTCTATCTATGGCTATCTGGCATTACAACAAGCGATCGAAGATGCTAAATTAACCCCAGAACAAATCTCTAATCCACGTACAGGTTTAATTGCTGGTTATGGCGGTTCAACCAAAACTCAATACAATGTCGTTGCTGGAATGAAAGAAAAAGGATTACGTGGAGTTGGTCCTTATGCTGTAACAAAATCAATGTCATCGGCAATTTCGGCTTGTTTAGCGACTCCATTTAAAATCAAAGGTATTAGCTACTCAATGACATCAGCTTGTGCAACTTCGGTACATTGTATCGGTCACGCAGCAGAGCTAATTCAACTTGGCAAGCAAGATATTGTATTTGCAGGTGGTGGGGAAGAATTATGCTGGGAAATGTCTTGCGAATTTGACGCCATGGGTGCTTTATCAACAAAATATAACGACACTCCAGAAAAAGCGTCACGTGCTTATGATGCAAATCGTGATGGTTTTGTTATCGCTGGTGGTGCTGGTATGGTTGTTGTTGAAGAACTAGAACATGCTCTTGCACGAGGTGCTCATATTTATGGTGAACTAGTTGGTTATGGAGCAACATCAGACGGTCATGATATGGTTGCTCCATCGGGCGAAGGTGCAATGCGCTGTATGCAACTTGCCATTCAAGATTTAGATGTACCTGTTGATTATATAAACACCCACGGCACATCAACTCCAGTTGGTGATGTAAAAGAATTATGGGCAATCAAACAAGTATTTGGTGATAACATTCCTGCTATTTCATCAACAAAATCAATGACTGGCCACTCATTAAGTGCAACTGGTGCGCAAGAACTTATCTATTCATTATTAATGTTAGAACATGGCTTTATTGCACCAAGTATCAATATTGATGAGCTTGATGAAGTTGCAATTGGAATGAACATTATTACTGAACCTACTGAACGAGAGCTAACAACAGTCATGTCAAATAGCTTTGGCTTTGGTGGTACAAATGCATCCATTGTCATGAAAAAATACAAAGCTTAATAAGCTATTGCGATTTTATCAACAAATAAAAAACCGTTCTTATTGAACGGTTTTTTATTATAGGTCATTAAAATAAATTTACACAAATGATTGAGTTTTTAAAATAGAAAAAATTAGATTTCGTTTCGTGAAATCAAAATTTGATGACTACTCAATAAGATATGGTTCAATTGATACAAAAATGTAGCAATATCATTATTTAGCACTATAGCAGCTTTTAATATTAGACATATTATTACTTATTTTAATCGCAATGAAATGATTCTAATTGGTTTAACTGCATTAGGAAATGCTAACACACATTATTACTCAAATATCAATGAATAATATTTAAAATTTAAGAAAAGTTGGGCAAAAAGTAAAAGTTGAATTTATCCTTAATAATAAAAAATTGACATTTAAAGTGCCCAATTTTGTTGCTATGGTAAAACTCAAATTTAACCAATATTATTACTACCTATACAAACAAAAATTAATCTAAAAAAATATCACAGTTTAATTATGTTATACGATAAATAATCCCTAATATGATTCAATATTAAAGCAAAATAATTTTAGCTTACCTTGGGCTTTGTCGATCAAAAAAACTCCATATAAGCACTGATTGTTCTAACTTGCATATTTTTGTTTTCTAGTTTAATTTAGAAGTACTAATTAATGAATAATTAAAGAGTGGACATGACGACATCATTTATAGATCAGCAACAGCGCATAAGTTTTATAAAACAATTTTTTGCTAAGCAATTAGCAGAAAATTTATCACTTATTGAAGTACAAGCTCCTATATTAAGTCTAGTTGGTGATGGCATCCAAGACAATTTAGCCGGAACGGAAAAAGCAGTAAAAGTCAAAGTCAAAGCTATTCCTAATGCTCAATTCGAAGTTATTCATTCTCTTGCCAAATGGAAACGTAAAGTTTTAAGTGATCACCATTTTCAAGTTGGCCAAGGTTTATACACAGATATGAAAGCGTTAAGACCTGATGAAGATCAACTTACACCAATACATTCTGTCTATGTTGATCAATGGGATTGGGAAAAAGTAATACGGCCTGAAGATCGTACATTGGCCTATTTAAAACAAACTGTTGAAAAAATTTATTCAGCTATCAAAACCACTGAAAAAACAGTATCTGAAAGGTATCATTCATCACAATTTTTACCTGAATCCATTACATTTATGGAGAGTGAGCAACTGTTAAAACGTTATCCTAACCTTTCGCCGAAAGAACGAGAGAATGCAATCACCAAAGAATTAGGAGCCGTTTTTTTAATTGGAATTGGTGGTAAATTATCTAATAATGAAAGGCACGATGTCAGGGCTCCTGATTATGATGATTGGAGTTCCGATAACGAAATGGGTTCTAAAGGCTTAAACGGTGATATTTTGGTTTGGAATCCTGCATTAAATAGTGCATTTGAGATTTCATCAATGGGCATCCGTGTTAATCCAGAAGCCTTAAAACGTCAATTAAAAATTACTAATGACGAATCACGATTAAAATATACTTGGCACAAAGCTTTAATCAATGGTGATCTACTGCAAACGATTGGGGGAGGAATTGGGCAATCTCGTTTGGTTATGTTACTTTTGCAGCAAAAACATATAGGTCAAGTGCAAGCAAGTGTTTGGAACAAATCAACACATCAAAATTATACTAACTTATTATAAATATGTATATTTACTTCTCCTACCTTAAGCTAAGGCGGGAGAATGCTGCATTTTAACTATTTGAATTTTTTCATCTCTACTTAAAACCATATTGAACTAATTTTATGCGCCATTTAAGCAAATCTATATTACACAATACTGAGTTGTTTCAAATATCATTACAGATGATAATTCCCACTGTATTTAACTTCATAAATTATTCACTTTACTATTTGATAAGTATTTAACAAACCTGTTGATAACTCAATATTACTTTCACTATCAATAAGTTAATAACGAGGTCAAATAATGAGCTTCCATCAAAGCAATCTTATTCTTTAGAAAAAATCAAGTATTAAATTGATAAAAAATAACTAAAGTAAATAATTAAAAATATTTAAAACAAAATCAAAAGCGAATAAAGTAGGAAAAAGATTACCATTTTAATTTTAAACAATTCGACAACTATAAAGCCGTAATAAAAGCCATTAAACCAAAAATAACCCCTGGAAAATTAGCTATTGCAATTGGCCAATCCTTTTTTTCTCGTAAAAGACCATAACTCACCCACAATGCACAATTAATAGCGGCCGCCAGCGGCTGAGTCGGATTTGATTTAATGCCATGTAAATTATCTATTATTTGCGGAATATAAGAAAAATACATGCCTAAAGAAGCAATAGTTGCAATAATACCCAAATAATGAAAAGCCCTTGCGGAAAGATGCAAAATTACCTCCTGATTAAAAAACCGAATCGATGGATTGAACTACAAGCACGAGTAACATTTATTATCAGTAACCTGAGCGATAAAAAAATAAATATTTATAACCTACCTTACTTATAATACGTCAAGAAAATGATTTGATAAACAGCCTCATCAATGACGTATTTTAAATCATCACTTCATATATTAAGCAACTCAATCAATATAAAGCGATTCATTGATAAAAGTATAAGTTTTACTAAATTGATACAACAACCAATTTATAAAGTAATCATCTTAATTGAAGTTGTTTGGTTTCTTTACCAAATGCAACTATCGAAATTATTGCAATTAAAACAGATAAACTGAAAAATGTGAAAATCGTACTAATTGAATATTTATTATTCATCAATACTCCCACCATTAATGGACCTAATATTCCTCCGACTCGTCCTACTGCTGCTGCCATACCAGAGCCCGTTGCACGAATGTTTGTTGTATATTGCTCTGGCGTGTAAGCATACATTGCTCCCCAAGCACCAAGATTAAAAAAGGACAATAATGCACCATATAATAATAATTGATTAGCTGATTCAGCCATACCAAACAGGTAAGCACTAACTAATGTTCCAAATAAATACATCACCAACACCCATTTACGCCCTACTCGCTCAATTAACCAAGCAACACTAAAATAACCAGGTAATTGAGCAATGGTCATAAATAGAATATATTCAAAACTCTTTACCATATCAAAACCTTTTATCATCATGACACTTGGTAACCATAAAAACATACCATAATAAGAAAAGACCACGCAAAACCAAACAATCCATAACATTAATGTTTGCCAACGAAATTCTTTCGATAACAGTGTCTTAATTTTTTTGATTACCGACTCTTTTTTTGAATCAGAATTTAACTGTCTATAAGATGGCGAATCAGGCAGGTTAGATCGTAAATACAACGCATAAAAAGCAGGAATCGCACATAAAATCATGGCACCACGCCAACCAACAACAGAAATGGGAATAATAAAGTATGCAATCAATGCTGCAAAAATCCAACCTATTGCCCAAAAGCTTTCAAGCAGTACAACAATTTTACCTCTCACTTTTGGCTCCACAATTTCACTTACCAAAGTAGAAGCGACAGGCAACTCACCACCTAACCCCATTCCAATAAAAAACCGTAAAATAAGCAAGCTACCAAGCCCCCAAGCAAAAGCGCTTAAACCACTTGCAATACTAAACATAAATAAGGTGAAAATGAGAGCAGCTTTACGACCTTTTTTATCAGCATAAATACCAAAAACAAAAGCACCAATTGCCATACCAATAGAATTAACACTACCAATCCATCCTAGTTGAGCTGGTGTAAGTCCCCAGTCTTGCTTTAATGCTGCTAATATAAAGGATAATAATCCTACATCCATAGCATCAAAAAGCCAACCTGTACCAGCTAGCCATAAAATTCTATTAAACGATAATGAAGATTTTTTAAAACTTTGCATAGTGAAAGCAGAATAACAAAATAGGTAAAGTATCAAATCAAATTCTGATCAAAATGTCCATAGCTTAATCTCACCTTACCAAGGTTATCACCAAAATCTGTACCTTGTGACACAATAATACCTTGTGATAATAACTGATTAAGTATTACTAACTCTTGAACAGCGGTATCTACGGGTAAAGATACGTATAAGTGAAAGCCACCTAATGGGGGGTGATAACTCACTTTGCCAACAAAACGATTATCAAGCCAATGCATTAACTGATTAGCTTTGACCTGTAATTGATTACGTAGCCACTGCTGATGTGTCCTATAATGGCTTTGTAAATATTCCTGTGCTAACAATTGTGGTAAAATGCTTAAACCTGAATCAATATGTTGACGAATCTTAGCTAAATTTTCAATAATTTCACGCGGTGCAACCATCCATCCTATTCGAATATTTCGTCCAATATATTTAGACAATGACCCTAAATAGATCACTTGATTGTAGCAATCAAATTTTTTGATTGGTAACGTGGTCAAATTATCATTAAATGCTAAACTACTGTAAGCATCATCCTCAACTATCCCTATACATTGAGATCGGCAAAAAGCAAGTACTGCTCTTTTCCTTATATCGCTCATAACAAATCCCATAGGGTTTTGAAAAATCGGGTTAAGAAAAATCCATTTAATTTTGTGTTGTTCCACTAATTTTTTTAAACTTTCAAGGATGATCCCTTCTTTATCACATTCAATGCCATATAAACGTAATCCAGCTGCCTGAAACAAAGGGAGTGAATAAAAATAAGAAGGTGATTCAATTCCTATCGCATCGCCAGGTTTTAATAAACCTTGAGTAATAAGAAATAAAGATTGTTGCGTGCCTGAAGTAATTAAAATCTGGTTAACATCCAACTGCATGGCAAATTGGATTTGCATATAGCGAGCAATTTGCAGTTTAAGAGAAGGCAACCCTAGTTGAAGATCATCGCTGTCTTTTTCGTACATTATCAACTCATTTAATGAAATATCAGGTAACAGCAATTTAGGAATCATTGCAGTTGGTAAGTCACCATTGGCCAAATCACAAATCCTTTTTTGCTGTTTGCGAATTTGTTCAGCTTTTTGATGATAAAATGATTTTTTATTTTGATAAAAGTGGGCAGGAAAATGCCAATTAATTGACGAATAAGCCTGTACTCCCCATTTTTGGTTATTAATATAAGTGCCACTACCTTGGCGGCGAATTAATACACCACGCTCAGTTAAAATATCCAATGCATGTACAACAGTCGAGCGATTTACCTGTAATTTTTTAGCCAGTTCACGTTCTGAAAGTAACCGCTCACCAATAATCAAAATACCTTGCTCGATATAATATTCGATCAAATGAATTATTTTTTTAAAAAGAGGTCCTTCAAATTGGGTTAATTTTTGTTTTTGCCACATTATTTTCTCTTTTATTAAAGAATTACAGTTAAATTTTGAATATTTTAGACCTATTTAAATCTATCATTATTGATATTCCCAAACTAAAATGGCTTATTGAAGCTTGATAGTTGGGCTACCTCTTTAACATCAATAAATCTAAACATTTTCTCTATGTTATAACACTAAATACAGCGCATTAAAAATCCCAAATTGGATGGCTTTATTATAATCCAATTGGCCGTTTCTTCTAGCCCTATACTCTTGAATAATACATAGCAAAACAAAACCAACTTTAATCAGGAGTATAAAATGAATCAAATTACAGGAACACAGACCGTTAAACGTGGTATGGCACAAATGCAAAAAGGCGGCGTAATTATGGATGTTGTTAATGCTGAACAAGCTAAAATTGCCGAACAAGCTGGTGCAGTTGCGGTAATGGCTTTAAAGCGAGTACCGTCAGATATTCGAGCTGCTGGCGGTGTCGCTCGAATGGCAGATCCTACTATTGTTGAACAAGTCATGAATGCTGTTAGCATACCTGTTATGGCTAAAGCACGTATTGGCCACATTGTTGAAGCACGTATTTTAGAATCAATGGGGGTTGATTATATTGACGAAAGCGAAGTACTAACCCCAGCCGATGAACAGTACCATCTTCTAAAAGATGAATTTACCGTGCCTTTTGTTTGTGGTTGTCGTGATTTAGGTGAAGCACTACGTCGAATTGGTGAAGGAACATCAATGTTACGTACCAAAGGCGAACCAGGAACAGGGAATATTGTTGAAGCTGTTCGCCATATGCGTAAAGTAAATGAGCAAATCCGTTTGGTCACAGGAAAATCAAAAGATGAGCTAATGACTTTTGCTAAAGAAATTGGCGCACCTTATGAGCTTGTATTACAAGTAAAACAACTAGGTAAGTTACCCGTTGTCAATTTTGCCGCTGGCGGCGTTGCTACCCCCGCCGATGCGGCACTTATGATGCAACTGGGTGCCGATGGTGTTTTTGTGGGTTCAGGCATTTTTAAATCTCAAAATCCAGAAAAGTTTGCCAAAGCCATTGTACAAGCTACTACTTATTTTGATGATTATCCACGATTAGCTGAATTATCAAAAGGATTAGGCGAAGCCATGAAAGGCATTGAAATCAGCACACTTACTCAATCAGAAAAAATGCAAGATCGAGGTTGGTAATGGCAAAATCATCCAAACTAAGCAAAGTTAAATACATTGGTGTGCTCAACTTACAAGGAGCGGTTAGTGAGCATATTTCAATGCTAAATAGTATCGATAATGTACAAGCAACACTCGTTCAGAAACCCGAACAATTAGCTAATTTAGATGGCTTAATTATTCCCGGCGGAGAGTCAACCACTATTAGTCGCTTAATAAAACAAAATGGATTAATAGAGCCAATAAAACAATTAGCTAAACAAGGTAAAGGAGTTTTAGGTACTTGTGCAGGGCTTGTGCTTTGCGGTAAAACCACAACACATAATGAAGTAGAACAGCTTGGCTTAATCGATATTAGTGTTGAGCGCAATGGCTTTGGGCGACAAATTAACAGCTTTGAAACACTTTTAAATATTGAACTAATCGGTCAACAAATTCCTGCTGTTTTTATACGGGCACCGTATATTATAAAAGCAAGTAAACAAGTCAAACAACTTGCTTTCGTTAATGATCATTGTGTAATGGCACAACAAGATAATATCTTGGTTTGTTCATTTCACCCTGAGTTAACGGTAGATAACCGCATTATGAGATATTTTATAGATAGGTATTAAGAATTTTATGGATTGAGAAACCCTGTGTATACAGGGAACACCAGCAGAGCTGTATAAATCGCAGTTAGACAAACGGTTTATCCCTGTGTATACAGGGAACACAATGCGGTATTTTTTCCACGTCTTTAGCTGTGCGGTTTATCCCTGTGTATACAGGGAACACAGTAATAAGACTGCTGCTGAGAATCAAAGGGAAGGTTTATCCCTGTGTATACAGGGAACACTCATCCACCAGTAAAATGGCAAAGTTTGTTTGCGGTTTATCCCTGTGTATACAGGGAACACCTTATTTAGAGTTGATAATGACGCTAACATACCGGTTTATCCCTGTGTATACAGGGAACACATTTTCCGAATTTAGAAAATCAACTTGGCGTACGGTTTATCCCTGTGTATACAGGGAACACAATGTAGCCGTCTATTAAAATGCCGTGCTTATCGGTTTATCCCTGTGTATACAGGGAACACACCGCCCGAAACAGACCATGAGTGAGTGACCTCGGTTTATCCCTGTGTATACAGGGAACACTTGCGCATCAAATACATAACCAAAATTAGCACCCGGTTTATCCCTGTGTATACAGGGAACACACAGGTTCACCGCTACGCTGTATTGCTAGCAGCGGTTTATCCCTGTGTATACAGGGAACACACTAATTGAATACGGTTTAGTCGCTCAGCTCGCGGTTTATCCCTGTGTATACAGGGAACACTCTAATTGTAGCTATCTGTTTTATTTACAGTTATAGCGACCAACAAATTCTACCAGATTTTTTAAATTTTTAAAGATTTTTAACTTATTGATTTTTAATAAGTCGTAAGTAGGCTTTTTCCAATTTCTATCGTTCTACCAAGAAATACCAATTTTTAATTTAAATTCAAAAAGATATAAATATTCGAATGTACCTAAACAAAAAATATTATCTTTTACTCTCGTATTAGCGTGAGCTTTGCCCTACTGATTGATGGTATATTTTTTACACCAGCTCACTATCATACAAGGTTTATTATCCACTGAATTACTATCGATTGTTTAATACAGAATAACGGTTTAATGCGTTGCACTTTTTGCAGAGTAAAGTCTCGCTGATAAGGCTGGGTGATGCCAAATTTATCTAATCTCGCTTCGATAAGTGCCTTTTTGTTGTTTCTATTCTTCAAATAGCCCGTCAAAAGCTTTCTTTGCAATGTCTAACATTTTTGCACGGTGTGCCATATTGTTAAACTCTTTTGCCTTATTGGGATAATAGGGATTAATTTGTTTTTAATCCACTAACACTATAAGTAAAATTTTCTTCAGTTTTTAGTGATAAGCCAACTTCTTGTCTAATTTGAGCAAAAAAATGACTTAATCTGAGAGGTGTATCAAGTCTATATTTGTTCATATGAACGTTAATATCATTTACTATGAATTGTAATAAATCTAGCCGATTATTTGATACATAAGTGAAAATTTGCTTTAACATATCAACTGTTATACAAAATTTCGGTTTGAAATTAAATAATGCTACCGGATGAATAAACCACGCCCTACCATCAGCGCTAAGCGTGGCAGGTGTGGTATTGGTTGTCTCGCCATTTTCTGAAGGCGTGTCTTTGGGTTGACTCAGTTTAGATAAGCCTTTAGCGACATCATCCCACCATAACATTTTTTGATTTGTTCAGATATTATTCTTACATAGTCAAATTAATGTGCTTGTAAAGCCGAAGAATGAACCCATTTAACAATTAACTTCTGGGTTTTAGTTAAATATCGAATTTGATAAAAATCGTCTCGGTACTGTAATAATTCTACCTTGTCATCTTCAATTAAATACATTTTAGTTTTTGAGTTTTCCAAAGCATCATCATATAAATAAGCCTTTTTAATAGCTATCTTTTTAATTATTGGTTTTCTATCAAGAAGATTATGCTCATTTGTCACCAATAAATAATTTAAATTTTTATTATAAATTTTACGCTGCACCATATCACAACCAATACATTGATCTTCTAATATTATTTGATAATATTTCTCCTTTTCTTTATAAAGTTTTTCATACCACTTTCCTCCATCAAGAAAACGATTAATTAATTGATCATTGGTTTTCTTATAATCACATAACTGAGAACCATCGCTTAAAATTTGTTTCTCTTTAGCTTGAATAATATGATTTTTTATTTCATAAAGCGAATAACACTTATTTGGTGTAGAATTATATTTTAATGTCATCAATAAATAATTTTGACCAAAAAATTTGTCAATTGATAAGATTGACTCATCAATTTCATCATTCAACTCAATGGGTACTTTAATATGTTGACAATCAGAACTATTATCAAAACAATGATAAATTGATTGTTTTATTTTATTAAACTCTATACTTCCATATGAATGTGTCGCTAGGAAATAAAAAAATAACATTGATATTTTTAATAATTTCATGTTTTTAATCATTACTCTAATTCCCATTCTTCTTTTATTTTATTAAAAATTCTAATTCTATGCTCCAAACCGTTTCTACCGCCATTTACAGCCTTCGTTACCAATGTCACATTATCTTTTTCATTATCAATAAGTATATTAATATCTCCATTAGCATTATATTTTTTATATATACCTCCATTAAAACGCCAGAACCAACAAGATACATCAATTGAGTATTTCATATTTTGTGCTATTAAATCTGGATTTGCTACAAAATCAACACCTTCGTACTTGGAAAATTTAATATAATTATTCTTCCAAGTAAGTTGTATCAAACCTCTACCCTTGTATTTAGGTCCATCCCCTTTTTTTGTATTTCCATTTTTAATAGCATCTTTATGGACATCTGGCTCATAGTTAATTTCTGAGGAAAACTCCAATGTTGATTCAAATCCTGCTGATTCATGAAAACATTGTGCTAAAAAATGAGCTTTTTGATATGGAGTTGTAATATTAAATTTTTTCAATGAGCTATTTAATAGCGATACAAAAAGAGTTTTATCAATCTGATAAATATCTGGATAATTTAGAATAAAGTTTTCTTCAAAGGTTTTTCCTCCACCTTTTCCATTAAACCACTTCCCAGTTTTGTTCATCACTTTTTCAAGAAAGTCTGTAGTTATTTGATATTTTTTATTAACAATACTTATAATTTGAACAGGATGAATAAACCATGCTTTTCCATCAGCACTAAGTGTGGCAGGTGGGGTGGTTTTAGCATTTTCTGGTTGTGTGCCATTTGTTTGATTTAGCTTCGCTAAGCCTTTAGCGACATCATCCCACCATAACATTTTCTTGATTTTCTCTTTGGTTTTTTCCCAAACCATGACTTGTTGTTCTAATTTCTGCACTTGTGCATAAATTTTAATTTGTTCTTGGTTCAGCTTCTGCTTTGGATTACTTTTGTAGTCTTTTGGAAACGTTTCAATTTTTCTTCTTAGCGCTTCAATCCCCTTTTTTACTGACTGTTGTTTGCTTGTTTCTAGCGTGTTGATATAAGCATCAAGTTTTGCTTCATTTCCTTCATTTAAATAATCCAATACATTGCTGGCATTTTCTGTCATTTCACTATTTAACGCTTCCCATTTTGGCAATTTGTCTTCTGAATCAAGCTTGCCATACCATTCACTTTCATAATGGATTAACATGCGAC
>NZ_LZHM01000085.1:0-8202 GCF_001690875.1 Gilliamella sp. wkB18 | reverse complement strand
TAGACCTTACAACGTTGAAATAGCAAACTATTTAATATTTCGATATATAAATACCAATCTTTATCTTTACTATCAAATTTAATTAATTGAAAATCTTTTTCCTTAATTTGGATATCCACATTACAAATTTCTTTTTTATTATTAAGCCAATTTAAACATTCTATTTTTTTTATAAGATTACTACCTAGTTCTATTTCAACAACATCATAATCCTTCTGCCAAACTCCCCATTTTTCAACTTCTATTGCTGGTCTTACATTAGTTCTGATTTTTAAAGTATAATTATCTAGATCGGTAGAAAAATATACAATTGAAACATTATGAATTCCATGAGGATAAAGTTGTTTCAAGAAGTGATTATTAATAATAATATCTATTATATTCATAATTTTAATTTTTACATTTTTTAGGAAAATTATAATGTCCATGAGTACCCTCAACATGTCCCGTGTTTAAATTATCAATTGGACGAACATTAAAATGAGGTTCTGCACCATGCCCAGGAGTTGCTTTTGTATGTCCTAAACTATGTTCTTGGATCGTAATAATTTCATTATTTTTACCTTTAAATTCATAATTTCTTGTTTCTACAATGGAACCATTAGAGTTCCTTACATACCCTCCTGAACCATCCTTTAAAGGCCTTTTATAAATATTACTAGGTTGTTGACTCATGGGGATTCCTGCATCTCTTTTTGCTTGTCTGAAAGCATCTCTACGACTGACACCATCATAAGAAGTTTTTTTATCAGCCATTAACCCAAACGGATCCACCCAAGCATTACTATCATGCACATACGCATAAAAATTCGGGTTATTACCTGACAGTTTTATAGGATCTTGGCTTATATAAGTTCCTGTATTACTGTCGTAATAACGGAACCGATTATAATAAAGCCCCGTTTCCACATCCTCATACTGCCCTAGTTGCCTGAACGGAATAAATGGCTTATTGTTAAAGGTATCTTCCCGTATTCTGCCATAGATGTCAAACTCCACCTGCCAAACCAGTTCACCTTTGTCATCATAGGCCTGCGCGGGGCGGCCCAAATAATCCGATACAATCGAGTAGGACTTGCCGTCGCAGAGCTTAGCGGTGGGGACTAAACTTCCTTCTTCATAAACCCAAGTGGTCAGGTTTTCGACCGGTTCGGGTTGGTCCAAAATAAGCATTCCCAGCTCGTCAGTAATAACCTTAGGACGCCGTGCACGCTCATAATGCCATTCATGCAATAATACATTTCCATCCCAAAGATAGCGATAAATCTTTGTATGAGCAATTTTCGCTGTTCTTCTTCCTAATGCGTCGTATTCAAAGCGAATCCATTCCCCTTGTGGATTGCGCACCGCTTTGAGCATGCCGTTTCCTTTTTTATTTTTGAGCTCTAACGGGGATATTTAGGGATGTATTTCGCCACCTCCAACCCTCCAAAATACACACATAATCAGGGTTTAGTGGGAAAAAGGATAAAACACGCGCAAAGCATTTACAGATAACCGTTTGAGGCTTTTTGGATACCTGTTGATAACTTTTTTATTTTTGACTGTTTTAAACCTTAAAAATAGAAGATTTTGGATGAAAATAACAAAAATATCCACCTTTATGGATAAAAAAATGTGTTGCCTTTATACATCTTTTTCCAATATTTATATTTTTATAATACAGTCAACTCCTACGTTCTCTGATCGTCGAAGATTAACTGGAATTGTTGGATAAGTTTAGTACTTAAAAGAAAAAAAGATAATAAATCTAGGATTGCCTTTTTATTTCTGTTATTTAAATTCTATTAGCTAGACGAAAGTATTAGCCACTATTGGATACTCATTTAAAATAAATAATCGAATTAAGTTAGCATGAGAAATAGGTTTAATATTAAAAACTTCTATATTAGTTTCATAATCCAAAAATACAATATCTTTTCCTTGAAGGATTAATTTTAATTTTTGTACTTCTTCAACTAATTTATTATCCAAAACCCATTTATAAGTAGGTAAATATATATCTTGTTTAGCTTTCAAATATCCTAATATTTCATTTCCTAAAACACCATTTCTATGTCCTAATATTTTCCCACATGTACGAATAGTGCGTTTTATTCCTTTCATATTGGTAATTTCAAATTTAGATATATCAATATCTTGATTTTCAAAAACTTTTAACCCTTGCCACACTCCTTATACACTTTGAGAATAATAATCAGGCGAAAAAGGAACAGGTATATTATCATGTGGGTAAAAAGGACTAAATTTTAAGTACTCTGCTCCTTTAGATGTAACATCAATAATTTCTGCATTAGGATATTTCTTAATTAGATTTTCTTTAGATCTTCTTTTACTTTCTATATAAATATTAAACATAAATAAAGATTACATTTCGTAAAATTCTACTAATTCTTCATAAAGTCTATCTTTCATATCCTCAATTAATTCTAATTCTTTAGTAGTATATATTTTATCAGAAACAATAAAATAATTAGATATATCTAAGAATGAATAAGATAAATTTTTTGGTATCTCATTTTTACCTTTATATTTTTTTTCAAAATATCTATTTCATCTAGTAATAAATTATAATCTTTTTGTATATCTTCTTTATTCCTTAACTTCACGGGAATGGAATTACTGCCTTGTAATAATTCTATTACAATTTCTTCTGGTGTTTGCATAAAAGTAGTTTTATTTATTTAATTGTTTTTTTATTTAAAAAATTTTTTCTATTTATGAAATGTGTTTTAATATCTTTATCTAAAGAATTTTCACACATATTAGCTATATCTATAGGTAAATCATCTCTTAAACATATTGTCATTTTGCATCCTTTATCTCCCTTATTATATATTTCATTGATATATTGAATTGGAAAACTTGGTCTTTCTAACAAATCAGAAAGTATACTATTTGCTAATTCTTTTGGAAGTAAGTCTATTAATTTGGGGACAACTAAATTTAAATCCTGTTCATCAATTTTTGTGATAAGTTCCATATTATCTTCACTAGTCCACTTTTTATTTGCTTCAGAGAAATGATTTATAATTAAATCTTTATCAACTATTATTTTTTTCATCTATTTACATTTACTAGCTAAAGCTTCTTTCCAGATTTTAGCATCTTTTTTACTAAGTTTATCAACTTGGGGACCATTATGAGATTTAAAAATTTTACCTTGATTATCAATAACTAAACCTTTATCGTAAATATGACCATGCGGGTTACTTGGCCAAGGGTCAACGTCATTGGCATGCACTTGAATTTTATATCCCCCTAATTTTATTGTCCATAACTCGAATACATCAACCATCGTATTCGAATCAAACGTATACGCATAAAAATTCGGGTTATTACCTGCTAACCTTATCGGATCTTGGCTAATATATAAGCCGCTTTCAGGATGATAATATCGGAAGCGGAATAAAGCCAGCCTAGTTCTTTATCCTCATACTTTCCTAATTATCTAAAGGAATGGTGTGACTGTTGTTAAATAATAATTGCAATTAATCATTTATTTTTGAAACTTTATTATTTAAACTCATTCTTCCAAATTAGAAACTCGTAATAAATTTAATCTCCATTTACTTATAAATTCATATTCTAAATAAAGATATTTATTGATTTTTATAACTAAATAATGGTCATAACTATATTTCGAAAAAACATTCCATTCTATATTTTCATCTGAAAGATGCTTTAAAGTACTCTCTAAAGAATTTTTTATTAATAAACCTTCTTTTAATTTTTTAATATTATTGAATTCTATAGTATATAGAATATCGTCACGAAACATGAATTGATTTTTATCTATAAGTATTTCATAATCACCTTCTTCATTTCTTGAATAATATTGTTTTTTAAATGTTTTCTTTTTTAATCTACAAAATTCATTATATGATAAGTTTAGATAAGATTCTAATTCTAGAATTTTTTTCTTCATAGGAAATCATCAATAAGTTTAACCATTTTTTCAAATTTTGGGATATTTCTTTTAGCAAAATCAATTTGTCTTTTAGTACCATTTGTTAAATGTTCAGACATTTCTTTTATAGCATGTTGAGTCTGTTCTCTGGCACCTTTCATAATTGATTTATCTTTTAATAAGTTATCTATAGTTTTATCTGCTTGTTTTATAATTTTTTTATCTTTAACAATATCTCCAACCTAGTCCATATTAAATTATTATCTACAACGTCTAATAATGCTTCTGTAACCTTTCTATTATTATGTAAAATATCTACATGTGGTCCTTTACTTAAAACATCAGATCTATATGGTTGTAGTTTAGCTTTACAATCCAATCCAAAAACATCAACAAAGGAATTACTATCACTTACATAAGCATAAAAATTCGGGTTATTTCCTTCAAGTTTTATGGGATCTTGGCTTATATATAAGCCGGTTTCAGGATTATAATATCGGAACCGATTATAATAAAGCCCCGTTTCTACATCCTCAGAATTTGGAGATAGAATCAACCGTCAACTTTACTTAGCAAATACACAAAATTTAGGACGTCGTTGGAGCGCCGAATCAATTTACTAATATATCTAATTTTCTAAAATAATTTCTCCAATTTCAAAACCAATAATATTATTTTCTTTTAATGCATAAATTAGTTCTTCTGAAAAAAACATACCTTTTCCTTGTATATTAATAATATCATAATGATATTTATTAAGTAGAAATAGGTTCAATGCTACTAGGTTAAAATTTATCTCATTATAATCTTGATAACTTTTAAACTTAACTTTTTCATTTCTTTGTGTGTCATAAAAAATGGATTTATCTAAATCTATTTCGGTATCAGGAATCATCGGGAAACCTATCAAATAAAATTTATCATTTTCCCACCCTTCAATATCTATATTAATTTTATTTAACAATAATGGGATCCTATACGTTTTAATTATATCGTAAGCCTTTTCCGAAATTATATAATTTAATCCTAACTCATAAGGCAAATAGCTTATAAAATCTGTTCTTTTTATTTTTTTTCGCGTTGGATAATATTTTATTGAAGATATTTGTTCCTCATTAATAGATTTGAAAGTTTTTAAAAAAACTCTATTTCTATTATTTAAATTCTCATCAATATATTTGTTAAATTTATTTTTTTCCTCTTTAGAGATGAAAGATTTATTTTCTTTTAATTCTAATTGTGCTCCCCCGTTATTAATTCCAGTAATTACTGGATCATAAGAAACATCTAATTTTTTATATCTCATTTTTTTCTCTATATTATTTACACCCACCTTTAAAAAAATCATTTAATTTTTTCCCGCTTATTTTAGCTTTTTTTATTTTATCTATCAGATGATCCTGTAGTTTTTTGATATTTTGTAAGTCTAACTTTCCAGTATCTACTAATTGTTGTACCTTTTTTCTAACATAATCACTATATGCGGGATGATTTCCATGAAATGGTTTTGGTAAGTCAATTAAGTTACTAACATCTATTGCTTTTTTAGATACATTTTGTATATAACCACTAACATTTTTGAAATTTTTTCTAAACTCCTTAAATATCTGATTAGGTATAATATGATGTAAATCCAATCCAAACGGATCAACCCAAGCATTACTATCATGCACATACGCATAAAAATTGGGATTGTTTCCTGCTAACTTTATCGGGTCTTGGCTAATATATATGCCGGTTTCAGGATGATAATATCGGAACCGATTATAATAAAGTCCCGTTTCCACATCCTCAGGATTTGATGATAGGATTAACTGTCACTTTTAACGGATAAATACACAGAATTTAGGATAGGGTCTGGGATTTTACCATAATTTATTTTTTAATCACCATTCATCAACATCAATATGTAATTCCTTTATATATTTTATATCTTGAATACATCTTCTAATATTTTCAATATCGAATAACTCATTCTTATCAAATATTATATTACAATAAATTAAATATTTAGGATGTAAAACTTCGTTGTCAGTGATATAAAATCCATCAGAACTGGCATTATAAATACTAAAATCATTGATACTATATTTACTATTAGTTTCAATATAATATAATTCATCATCATTATATTCATCTTTAATTAAATTTATATTTAACTTTTTTTCTAAGTTTTTTACAATATTTTCTAGGTCTAATGAGAAAATACCATATGTTATATAGTAACCTTTCATTTTAACTTTTGTATTTTATTTTATAACTTTTCCCATTTGCTCTAACTGCTGATTCACTATCATAAATTCTAAAGTTTACATCTCTTCCAAAACGATTTGATAAACTATCTACTAAATCCCCAAATCCTAATTTTTTCATAGCATCAGAATTTAATGGCATTGAATATGGACGTCCTGGTTTTCCTAAATCTAAACTTTGTATTTTTTTTAATAAATCAGAATTAACAATTGCAACATCAAAATCACTTATCCTACCTACATCAAAAGGAATTCCTGTTTTAAAACTACGACCAGTAACAGAACACCTTGCATGAAAACTTCTGAATTCTTGAAACCTCCCCTAGCTAGGGTAGCTTGAATTTGCGAACCAAATTGATTTAATTGACCATAACTTTTAAATCCTAAAATTGGCGATGTAGATAATCCGAATGAATCAATTTGAACGTTGCTATCACTTACATACGCATAAAAATTCGGGTTATTACCTGCTAGCCCGATAGGGTCTTGGCTTATATAAGTTCCTGTATTACTGTCGTAATACCTAAACCGATTATAATAAAGCCCCGTTTCCACATCCTCATACTGCCCCGGTTGCCTGAACGGAATAAATGGCTTATTTTCTTAAAAAAGACTCATTTGAATTATTTTTTCTTTTCATAAATTTTTCTCAATTAATTCTGAAAATGATTGAGAATATATTTCCTGACTATCACTATCATGATAAAAAATTAATATTTCTCCACTAGGTATTACCATTACAGGGTCTCCACTTCCAGTGATAGAAATAACATAACTTTCTTGAATTATAGGACATCTATTATCTTGTTTATAATTTTCTCTAAACTCATTAGTTATATCTACTACTGTTTGGCTAGATAACATCTCTGAATTATTAAAACCATATATTGGTACACCAACATAACTTCCTCCAAAATTTTTTAAAAAATCTATATAATCCTGAATAAATTTAACATGAAGCTCTTTTTGTGCTTTATCTATTTCTTCATCTGAAACAGGATTACCTCTAAATATTTGATTTTCCTCCTTAGAAAAAAAAATATTAATTCTATTATATAATTCTCTATTCATAATTATTTACATTTTACCTTTATACCTCTGGCTTCCAGTTCTTTTTTAGCTAAATACGCATGATATTCTTTTCTCCAATTATCAAAAGCAGCTCGCTCATTAACAGTTAATCCTCCTCCTTTCTTTTTTCCATAAGGATGTTGCCCTGGATTTGTATGTGGCTTATCATGATGCTTTTGTGGCATTACAACGATAGTACCTTCTGGATCTTGTTTGTAGTGGTGTAAAACTATTGTATTTCTTTTTTTTATCTTTAGGTGATAATCCCCAACCTGAGCCTGAATTTGCATAATACAATGCTTCCAATTCTCTATTGGATAAATGACTTATATTTGTATAACCATTTACAGTTAAGCTTAATCCTTTACTATCTGTAAAAGTAATATAACTAGATGGATGATTAGACAGCCCAAACGGATCGACCCAAGCATTACTATCATGCACATACGCATAAAAATTCGGGTTGTTACCTGCTAACCCTATCGGGATCTTGACTTATATTGAATAAGAAAAAAGACCACCTCAGACTGCCTTATATATTTACGAATATTGCCAAAAACCTGCTATTATTTCAGCAGTTATACTGTGTTTATATAAATATAATGCTCCATAACCAAATACATAGTTTTCTTTGATTAAATTTTCTGGATAATAATCTTCATCAATCTGGATAAAAAAGTCATAACCATTTTTTTCTAAATCTTTAAAATAATAATTTTCATCTTGTATAAGTCTTGGATTTTTTGATTCTGTTATAAAATTAAAAACATCAGATTCTACTTTTTTATACCCTTTTATATATGCTTTATTAAGGCCTTTAATCGTATAAATTTCATTATTACTTTCTTCTGAAAAAGAATGAACAAATACTTTTATAGAACAATTAGGATATATATTATTATCTATCATTTCATTATACTTTTTCGGTATAAAAACAGATATATATTTTTCTTTCTCTTGAGGATTTTG
>NZ_LZHM01000084.1:0-2439 GCF_001690875.1 Gilliamella sp. wkB18 | reverse complement strand
TTAAAACGTGTTTTTATATTATGAATTTCCATAATCAACTAACTTTCCTGTTTTTTCGTCACGCACGCTCCATTCCAAACGGCTATCTAATAGGGCTTGTTGTACTTTAGGGGGGTAGTCCGCTAAAGTGGTTTCTTTTGGGATCGGTTTGCCCATTTGACCTGCTTGGCGTATTATTTTCGACCATCGAGGTTGCCAACACAGGCATTCCGAAATAAAGTACCCCACCGTGTAAAACGGTAATAAAATTAAAAATACAGGAATAAGCAGTAAATACACCCATGCCGTTGGGGCATTTTTTAAGGCATGAATCATGGGTTTGATATGCCCTTCAAAGCCATGAAAGGGCATGGGTAAATGGGTGCTTAGGCGTGGTTTTGGCAAGTTTTCGGGTCCGTGCTCCATATACCGGCGGATAAATTCCCATTCGTCTTTATAATCTTGGGCATTATAAGTATTTTTGCCAATACCGACGGATTGAGCAACCGGAAAGCCAGTTTTATAAGGGTGAAAGGTTATTAGATTGACCATATTGGTGCCCCCCATGTCTGAGCCGGTTTCGCCAAAGTTGGACGGCATAATATGTTCCCATTTAAATACCACCGTGCCACCGCAATATTTAGGGCGCTGAATATATACTTGCCTTGTGACTCGATTAAATCGTACCCGAATATGACGAACAGTGAAAAGTTCAAACCGGTAAATATAGCGGAAATAACGGATACATAAATAGGTAAGTATTAAAAAGATAGTTGAAAAAAAGATTATTGCGAATATTCCTGAACCAATATTATCACTTTTATGATTATATAAGTCTAAAGCTATTCCAAATCCTAAATCCCAACTAGAATAAATAACCCAAAAAATAAGTAAACTAATCCAAGTCAAAATCCCCCGAAAATTTTCAAACATGCCGCCACGGATCTCTAAATAGCGATCGTTATAGGCGTAGTAAGGTCCTATTGGTCTGGGGTTATTACTGACGGATTCTTGAGTGTAGTTTTTTTGGACTTCTTTTAGCGTCATATCGCCACTGGTATAGCCCATTTTTAATTTTTTGCGGGTTTCGGCTTTTATGGCGCTACCAAACCACAATAAAAATTCACCAACGTACATTGATTTTATATCCTGTTGTTATTGTTTTAAATATTGTTTTAAAACGTGTTTTTATATTATGAATTTCCATAATCAACTAACTTTCCTGTTTTTTCATCACGCACGCTCCATTGCAAACGGCTATCTAATAGGGCTTGTTGTACTTTAGGGGGGTAGTCCGCTAAAGTGGTTTCTTTCGGGATCGGTTTGCCTGCTTTACCGGCTTGGCGTATTACTTTCGACCATCGAGGTTGCCAGCATAAGCATTCCGAAATAAAGTACCCCACCGTGTAAAACGGTAATAAAATTAAAAATACAGGAATAAGCAGTAAATATACCCATGCGGTTGGGGCATTTTTTAAGGCATGAATCATGGGTTTGATATGCCCTTCAAAGCCATGAAAGGGCATGGGTAAATGGGTGCTTAGGCGTGGTTTTGGCAAGTTTTCGGGTCCGTGCTCCATATACCGGCGGATAAATTCCCATTCGTCTTTATAGTCTTGAGGGTTATAGGTGTTTTTGCCAATGCCGACGGATTGAGCAACCGGAAAGCCAGTTTTATAAGGGTGAAAAGTAAACAAGTTAACGACATTAGTCCCCCCCATATCCGAGCCAGTCTCGCCAAAGTTGGACGGCATAATATGTTCCCATTTAAATACCACCGTGCCACCGCAATATTTAGGGCGCTGAATATATACTTGCTTTGTAATTCGATTAAACCGTACCCGAATATGGCGGATGGTAAATAGTTCAAATCGGTAAATATAGCGGAAATAGCGGAATAATAAATAAAATAAAACTAAAGTAATAATAAAAAAACAAATCATGGCAAATACACTTGATGCAATATTTTCGGATTGATTATTGTGCAGTTCAATTAGTATACTTAATCCCAAATAAGCTCCTGATGTAGGGAATAAAAAAATAAGTAAACTAATCCAAGTCAAAATCCCCCGAAAATTTTCAAACATGCCGCCACGGATCTCTAAATAGCGATCGTTATAGGCGTAGTAAGGTCCTATTGGTCTGGGGTTATTGCTGACGGATTCTTGAGTGTAGTTTTTTTGGACTTCTTTTAGCGTCATATCGCCACTGGTATAGCCCATTTTTAATTTTTTGCGAGTTTCGGCTTTTATGGCGCTACCAAACCACAATAAAAATTCACCAACGTACATCGATTTTATATCCTGTTGTTATTGTTTTAAATATTATTTTAAATATTGTTTTAAAACGTGTTTTTATATTATGAATTTCCATAATCAACTAACTTTCCTGTTTTTTCGTCACGCACGCTCCATTCCAAACGGCTATCTAATAGGGCTTGTTGTACTTTAGGGGGGTAGT